>PLSK01000241.1:1231-4217 GCA_003165155.1 Mycobacterium sp.
TGACATAGCCGCGCAAGCTCAGCACCGAGACGACGCCGACTGTCACCAACACCACTGTGACGACTGCCAATACGCCGAAAAGCAACTGGCGGCGCAGCGAACTGGGGAACCACCCCGGAGTGTCTCCCGATGCCGTGTTGGGCGCGCGGGTCATTCCGGTGGCCGCAGCATATATCCAATGCCGCGGACGGTCTGGATCATCGGCTTCCTGCCGGAGTCGATCTTCTTCCTCAGGTAGGAGATGTAGAGGTCGACGATGCTGGTGCGACCGGCGAAGTCGTAGTTCCAGACCCGGTCGAGGATTTCGGTACGGCTCAGCGCCCGGCGGGGATTGCGCATCAGGAAGCGCAGCAGTTCGAACTCGGTCGAGGAAAGCGATATCGGCGTGCCGTCGCGGGTGACCTCGCGGCTGGCGGCGTCGACTCGCAGATCGCCGACATTGAGCGTCTCCGCGACCGGCGGGGTCAGTTGAGTGGCGCGCCGCAGCAACCCGCGCAGTCGGGCGACCAGCTCTTCAAGGCTGAACGGCTTGGTCATGTAGTCGTCGGCGCCCGCGGTGAGCCCGGTGACCCGGTCCATCACCGAATCGCGGGCGGTGAGGAACAGGGTGGGCGTGTAGGTGTCGGATTCGCGAACCCGTTCCAGAATCCGCAGGCCGTCCACGTCGGGCAGCATGATGTCGAGGACAAGCACGTCGGGGCCGACCTTGTCGAACTTGGCTATGGCGTCGCGCCCGTTGTGCGCGATGTCGACGTCCCAGCCTTCGTAATGCAGCGCCATCTTCACCAAGTTCGTCAGCGCCGGTTCGTCGTCGACCAGCAAAACCCGGATCGGTGATCCATCGGCTCGATTGATCCGGGGCAGCTGCCCGAGGATCGCCTGACGCGGCCTCTGGCTACCCGTGTATCCCGACATTGCGGTCATGCTCCTGGATTCTTACAGCTCAAATGATTTTGGCACANNATGTGCCAGCTTGAGATTAAGCCGATTCCGAAAAATACTGGAAGACATAGCTGTTAGGATAAGTGAGTTTAATGGGTGCGAGGAGTAATACTCGAAATCGGCAGTGCACTAAGGGATTTCACGGTCAAAGCGGCGCGACTGTGCAGTACCCGCATTCGCGGATGAATCCCCAGCCAAACGCTCAGGATGACGCCGTCCCGTCACTCGTTAACGTCAAGTTACGAAAAACTACGAATTTCAGGAGATTTCAATTTATCTCGTGACAAAACCTGCGAATGCACCGCTCCGGGTGGTGTTGAAGCCGGGCGCCGAATTGCGAGGTGTCGGCGCTCAGCTGGTCGACGCCGAAACCGCTCCGCTCATTCCTGCCAGTCGAATCGCGGACCCGGCCGGGCGCAGCGGTGACAACCCTTCGCCGTCGCCGGTGTCCTTTCGGCCACGGTGGGGGTTGCCCGCCAGGCTCGCCGACGTGAGCCGGTTCTGACGCGGGCCAGCAAACTCAAACAACGAGAGGAATAGGCGATGGACTTTGGAGCATTGCCGCCGGAAGTCAACTCCGCCCGGATGTATCTGGGTCCGGGGCCCGCGACGCTGCTGGCTGCCTCCGCGGGATGGGAATCGCTGGGTGCGGAACTCCAGAGCACCGCGATGGGTTACCAGTCCGCGATCTCGGTCCTGACCGACGAATCCTGGACGGGCCCGTCGTCGATGTCGATGCAGGCAGCGGTCACTCCGTACCTGGTGTGGCTCAGGACCACCGCCGCTCAGTGCGAAGAAGCGGCCACCCAGGCCACCGCCGCCGCGGCAGCCTACGAGTCGGCCTACGCGATGACGGTGGCGCCACCGTTGGTCGCGACCAACCGGGTTCAGTTAGCGACGTTGATCGCGACCAACGTGTTTGGGCAGAACACGCCGGCGATCATGGCCACCGAGGCCGAGTACAGCGAAATGTGGGCCCAGGATGCCACCGCGATGTACAACTATGCCGCCAGTTCAGCTGCTGCATCAGCCGTTTCGGCATTCTCATCGCCGCCGGAAACGACCAATCCGAACGGGCTGGCCGCCCAGGCGCGTACGGCCGCCCAGACCATCGGCGCCAAAGCCAAGGCATCGTCGACCCAGCTGATGTCCGCGGTAACCCAGGCCCTCCAGAATCTAGCGACGCCCGGATCGGCATCCGGGTCGGGGCTCTCATCCGCCGCGGTGGGCAACGTTTCCGGACTCGCTGCGTCCGGCGTTTCGTCGCCCGCCAGCGCGCTGTCGAGTCTGACCAGTGCGTCGGGCAAGACCGCCAAAACCGCCGGCGCCGCCGGCGTCCTCTCGAGTCTGAGCGGGATACTTTCCAGCCTTGGCAGTAACGGTGTGCTCTCCGGGATCTTCGATATAGGCGGCGTTGCCGGCGATGTCTCGGGCCTGGGTACCGATTTCGGCGGCCTCGGTCTGGACTTCGGCGGTACCGGTATGGACGTCTACGGCTTGCAACTCGACTTTGCGGGTATGGATTCGATATCAGGAGCCACCAGTAGCGCCTCCGGACTGGGAGGCATCCCGGGGTTGGGGGCTCTTGGCGGTCTGGGAGGTGTGGACGGGGGAGCCGCGGCCGGCCTGGGTCAAGCGGCGTCGTTGGGTACCTTGTCGGTGCCCCCGAGTTGGGCCGACGCGGTTTCGATGACTACGCCGATTCCCTTGATGGACGCCAACGCCATGCCGGGCGGATGGGGCGCTGCGCCGTCGCTGGCCACTGGGCCCACCGTCTCCAAGTTGCCGCTGGGAGGCATGGTCGGGCGTGAGTCCGATGGTGCGGTACAACGGGTTGGATTCAGCCCGTCGCTTATTCCGCGTTCACCGGTCGCCGGGTAAAAAAGGGCTCGCACACAAACAACGGGGCCGCCCACCGGTTGGTGTGCGGCCCCGTCGTTGTCGAGAGTGTGCGATCAGGCCCAGCTGGACCCGACGGCGCTGTCGGTGCTCGCCATGTTGCTACCGGCGGACTGCACCTTCTGGCCGTGCGAGTTGGCCTGCT
>PLSK01000038.1 GCA_003165155.1 Mycobacterium sp.
CGAGTCCACGTCACTCCTTCCCCAGGTCGAGCAGCCGGCGGGCAATGATGTTGCGCTGAATCTCAGCGGTGCCGCCGTAGATGGTTGCCGAGCGCGAATACAGGTACTCCGATCGCCACGCCGTGTCGTCGAGCTCGATCGCACCGGGCAGCAGGTCGTGGACGGTGTCATAGAGCCGTTGCTCCGCGGTGGCCAGCAGCACCTTGTCGATTGAGGTGTCCGGCCCGAGCCGGGCGCCGTCGCGGAAGCGATGTTGGGTGGCGCGCGATCGGCAGCGCACGGTGTGTAGCGCGAGATAGGCGGCACCAAGGTCGTATTCGTCGTGGCTAGCTTCAGCGCTGACGTCAGAAATCGCGGAAGTCTCGCTGATCAGCGCGTCGAGTCGCGAATAGAGGTAGGCGATCCGCTGCCAGAAGCAGCTCGAGCGCTCGTAGGGCAATAGGTCCATCGCGAGGCGCCAGCCGTCGCCCGGTTGGCCGAGCATCCGGCTTGCCGGGATCACCACGTCGTCGTAGTACACCTCGCAGAATTCGTCGACTCCATGCATGGTGCGCAGCGGCCGNNCGGGTGAGTAGGACGCACCGCGTCGAGAACTGCGCGAAGCTGGTCCAGACCTTCTGCCCGTTGACAATCCAGTTGTCCCCGTCCTGGACCGCCCGAGTGGATAGTGACGCGAGGTCGCTGCCCGAGCCCGGTTCGGAGAAACCCTGGCACCACTGCTCGCGACCGCTGAGCAGCCGCGGCACCATTTCCGCCGCGAGTTCGGCTGGGGCGTAGTCGATCATCGTCGGCGTGAGAACCTCGAGCATCGAGTAGGGGCCGGGATCGGCGAGGCGGCGGCCCACCACCTCTTCGCCGACGATCGCACGCAGCAGCGCCGGGCCGCCCAGTCCGCCGACCTCGACCGGCCAGCCGTAGCGCATCCAATCGGCGTCGTAGAGGGCCCGACTGACCCGGAGGAACTGCTGCATGTGGCCCTGCAGTGAGTGGTCGGGACCGGGCGTCAGGTCGTTCTCATCCAGCCACGCGCGCAGATCCGCGCGGAACTGCTCGACGTTCACGGTGAGCCGGATGGGCGGCCTATTGCGTGTGGGCGCCCGTGGTCGTGCACGCCGCTGCGGCGAATGAACGTCATGGCCCGCGTCTTCAGTCGCCATCCATCGGCGGTGCGGGAATAGGTGTCGCGGTAATAACCGATGCGCATGTCATGGGCCGAGTGCTCGATGAAGCACAACGGCTGGGTGCCGCTGCCCGAATCGCCGTCGATGTCGACCAGCGCGGTTCCGGTGAGAAATAAGCCCTTTGGTGCAGCGGCCACCAACTCGGGGAACCTGTCCAAGCGGTACGTGTCGCCGAAGGCGCTGTACGTTCCGTCGGGAGTGAAGACGCCGATGAGCCCCTCGATATCTCCCTGGGTGATGGTGACCGCGTAGCGCGCGAGCAGCTGCTGGATCTCGACCAGGTCGTCAGTTCTGGATGGCTGTTTATTGGACAAAGACCTTGCCGCCTTTCATAACAAAGCTGACTTTCTGAGTAACGGTAATATCTTCCAACGGATTTCCCGGCACCGCGATGACATCGGCGAGCGTGCCCGGCGCAAGTCGCCCACGATCTGTGACGTTGATGAGCTCGGCCGCGGTCACCGTGGCCGCGCGCAACACCGCCAACGGTGGCAGGCCCCAATCGACAAGGGTGACAAGCTCGTCGGCGTTCTTGCCGTGCGGTATCGCTGGGGCGTCGGTGCCGACCGCAATCTTCACCCCGGCCTCGTAGGCGGCCAGTATCGACGTACGCGATTTCGGGAACATCTCGGCGGCCTTGGCCTGCAACTCGGGCGGAGCGTGCGAGACGTCCATCGCCTCGGCGAGGCGCCGTGTGCTCACCAGGAAGGTGCCGTGTTCGACCATCGTCGCGATCGCCTCGTCATCGATGAGGAAGCCGTGCTCGATGCAGTCGATCCCGGCCGCGACAGCGTGCTTGACCGCGTCGGCGCCGTGGGTGTGGGCGGCGACGCGCAGCCCGCGCCGGTGCGCCTCGTCGACGATCGCACGCAGCTCTTCGTCCGAATAATGTTGCGCGCCTGGCGCACCCGTAAGTGACATCACCCCGCCCGAACAGCAGACCTTGATCAGCTCGGCGCCGTGTTTGATCTGGTAGCGCACCGCCTTACGAATCTCATCGACTCCGTTGGCGATGCCTTCTTCAACCGTCAGCTCCAGCACATGCGGTGCGAACGCGGCGAACATGGTCGGATCAAGGTGGCCGCCGGTCGGCGTGATGGCGTGCCCGGCCGGCACCACCCGAGGTCCGTCGATCCAGCCCGCGTCGATGGCCTTACCCAGCGCGACGTCGAGCAGATAGCCGCCGGTTTTGACGAACAGGCCGAGGTTGCGCACCGTGGTGAACCCGGCGCGCAGCGTGCGGCGGGCATTGCCGACCGCACGCAACACCCGCGTCGGCGGGTCATCCTGAACCTGTGACAGCCCGGGTTTCTCGCCGCGCCCGCCCATCAGGAGGTTGACCTCCATGTCCATCAGTCCGGGCAGCAGGATCTGGTCGCCCAGGTCGATCACGGAATCTTCCGGGCCCTCGGGGCCCGCACCGACGCCAACGATCCGGTCGCCCTCGATCCGCAGGATGCCGGGCCGAATGATCTCCCCGGCATCGACGTCGAGCAGCCCGGCGGCCTTGAGCGTCAGCACCTCTCAGATCACCGGTTCCCGGATCAGCTCGACCCAGGCCGCGCCGCTGTCGGGGACTCGTGCCTGTTTCCACGCCTCGATCGGGAACGACACCATGACCAGCGACTGCATCACGTGCATGAGGGTTTTTGCGTCCTCGGGCAGGTCGTCCAGCGGGTACTTGTCGCAGTAGCTGATCACGTCTTCAAGGCGGGGGAATGCGACGTCATAGAACGCCTGCATCTCGGCCATCGACGAGGCCAGCCGCTTGGCATAGCGCTCTGGTTCGGTGGCGAGGTCCCAATCCAGATAGGGCTCCAGGTCAGCGAATTGAGACGGCAGCGCCATTGTCCCTGTACTCCTTCACGTAGTCGTTAGTCACCTTGTGCAGGTGGCGCAGCATGATTTCTTGATCGCACAGCGGGAAGTCGTTGACGACACGGGTGCCGATCATGGTCTGGGTAGCTTCGAGGGTGTTGGCGTCCTGAAGTGCGTACTCCTTGAACGTCACCGCCGCCAGCTCCTGGGCCAGGCGTTCCCGCGCGTTTTTCGGCGGTACGAAATACAGGGTGCATTCGAAGATGTGCTTGTCGACCGCGGTCGGCCAGTAGTGATAGGTCAGGTACCAGCCGGGCTCCCAGATCAGCAGCATGAAGTTCGGGTAGAAGTGCCACTCGTCGATGCCCCACTGCGGCACCTTCTTCGGGTTGATGCCCGGGGGCAGTTCAGCGAGCTTCTCGATGACCTCCGGCTTGTCCCAGGGGCCGAACAGCCCACTGCGCAGCACCTGGTCCATGGGCTTGACCATGCTCATGTCCACGGGCGGCGACTGGCCGCCCCAGGTCGAGATCATCGCGTGCGGGCTGGCCATCTCGTAGTACAGCGCCTCGAAACCGTACTTCTGGATTTTGGCGGCTTCTTCCTTCGTGTACTGGCCCTGGTGCAGGATCGGCGCGTGGTAGAACTCGGCGAACGCGTCCATGAACAGCTTCCAGTTGCTGCCGACTTCGGCCCGGTAGGAATAGGTCTCGGTCATCTCGCCGAAGGGGTAGCCCTCGATGCCCTTGGCCAGCGGCCCTAGGTAGTCGGCGAGCGGCTTGGCGTGTTGGTCGAAGTTGACGAAGATGAAGCCTTCCCACAGCTCGCACCGGACGCCCACCAGGCCGTAGTCGCTCTTGTCGACGTCGAAGAACTCGCCCTCCTGTTGGATGAAGGTCAAATCACCGTCGAGGCTGTAGCGCCAGGCGTGGTACTTGCAGGTGAACTGCCGACAAGTGCCGGAGGTTTCCTCGTTTGGAAAGTCGTTCCACACCAGCTTGTTGCCGCGGTGCCGGCACACGTTGTGGAACGCCTTGACCGACCCGTCCTTGGTCTTGACGATGATCACCGACATGCCCGGGCCCGCAGACGGCAACTCTTTGGTGAAATAGCTGCCGGTGCGTGGCAGCCGGTTGATTCGACCGACGTTGAGCCACGTCTTCTTGAAGACCGCCTCGCGCTCGGCTTCGAAGAAATCCGGATCGATCGAATCGGTGTAATCGACCGGCTCGGTGCCCAGCTCGGGGTAGTTTTCTGTCCAGCTGCCAACAGCTGGCTTCGGGAAGTGAGCCAAGGTACTTACCTCTCTTGTGCGGTCTGTTCGTTTTCGAGCTGTATGCCAAAAGTGTTGAAGGCCATGGCCAGTAGGGTGTAGCAACCGACCGTGAAGACGTAATCCATCCGCTGCTGGTCGTTGAGGCGCTCGCCCAGTGCCGCCCAGGTCTGGTCGGATAGCTCGGATTTGTCGACGAGTTCATCGACCCCGGTGAGTACCGCGCGCTCGAACTGGTCGAAGCCGCCGGCGTCCTCGCCGGCATGACACTGCACCGCGGCTATCTCGTCGTCACTGATCCCCTCGCCTTTGGCCAGGGCGACGTGTTGGGTCCACTCGTAGAGGCAGTCGCGGAGATGCGCGACCCGCAGGATGGCCAGCTCGCGGATGCGCGGCGGCAGCGTGGACCCGTACAAGAGGTGGACGTTGAATCGGAGAAACGCCTTGGCCAGCGCTGGGTGGTGAGCGAAGGTCGCGAGCGCGTTGTTGGCGTCGCGCGGGCCGTCCGCAGGCAGCATGGGAGCGAGGGCCCGCTGCACATCCTCGTCCCACTGGGCAGCGGGGAGCGGCGCCAAGCGCATCGACAGTGTCCTCTCGGTCAAAGAGAATCATATTCTCATTTCCAACCAACAGACTGGCACGATTCGTTCTGTTGGTCAATCCCGGTGGCCGGCGATTCATACTGCTTGGCGCCGGTGCGGCTCGGCGGCAGACGTCAGCTTCCGGGCCGTCCAGATAGGTGCCAACTGCCGCGTGACAAACTTTTGGTCCACCACGTTGTTGGCCCGCTCTACCGGCGTTTCCGTCACCACGTTGTCGCAGTTGGGAGGCCAATTCACTGAATCATCTCGGATCCCGGAACGCGCTCTGGATTCGCCGACGGACCGCCCTGAATGTTGATTCTCGCTTCGCGAGAAGATAGTTTTCAACACTAGAGGGCTCAGGGCACCCGGCGGTGCCTCCCCGAGGCTGCGGGAGCAGACTGTTCAGGGAGATCCGATGGATCCGATGGGAAGGGAACGCTCATGAACAAAGAAGACATGATCCTGATCAGTGTGGACGACCACACGGTCGAGCCCCCGGACATGTTCAAAGGCCACC
>PLSK01000260.1 GCA_003165155.1 Mycobacterium sp.
CGGTTGCCGATTACTCCAATGAAAATGAAGAGCCATTTTCAATGTGCAAGACCTAATAAAACCTATTCCTTGGATATTGGAAATCGCGCGGAGCGAACCGACGCCAAACCGTGGCCGAACTGTCGCTCAGCTCTACCCGGATGGCGGAAAGCGGCGGGTCACGCCGCGGCGCTGAATGCCAATTGCATACCGATGAACGCGAGCAGCAGCAGAACCATGATCGACAGGTCGAAACGGACCGCGCCGATGGTGAGTTGCGGGATCAGCCGACGCAGCAGCTTCACTGGTGGGTCGGTGATCGACATGATGATCTCGAGGACCACGACGGTGATGCCAGTGGGATGCCAGTCGCGGCTGAACGAGCGGATGAATTCAACGACGACCCGAGCGATGAGCAGCAGCCAGAAGAGAAACAGCGCAAACCCAAGGATTTGAAAGAACACCACAACTAGAGCCCCGACCTAACCGATGAGGATGCCAATACGCGTCTGTGCGCAGGTCACCCACGCGCACAGCACTCGCCAGCGTACCGACCCGGGGCCGGTCGACGCGTCTACTGGTAGGCGTAGAAGCCGGTTTCGGCGATCCGGCGGCGCTCCTCCGGGGATACGTCGACATCGGCGGGTGACAGCAAGAACACCTTGGTCGCGACCTTGTCGAACGAGCCGCGCAACGCGAAGGCCAGGCCGGCCGCGAAGTCGACCAGCCGTTTTGCGTCGGCGTTGTCCATCGAGACCAGATCCATGATGACCGGGGTGCCGTCCCGGAATCGCTCGCCGATGGTGCGGGCCTCGCTGTAGTCCTTTGGCCGCAGCGTGGTGATCTTCGACAGCGGGTGGCCCTCCTCGAACATCATCGCCATCCGGCGCGGATCCATGGCCAGCGCGCCGCGCGTGGAATTGCGCAACCACGAGCCCAAGCGCGGCCGGGCCATGTCGGGCCGGTCGAACTCGCGGCCGCGGAAGTGGGGTTCTTCGCCGTAGGCACCTCGATAGCTGCTGGGCGGCGCGTAGTCGGCCGGCTCCCCGCGCATGTCGCCGCGCGGGTCCTCGTAGTCGTGCCCTTCGTAGCGCCCGTATCCGCCCTCGTCGAAGCGCTGCCGCGGGAATCCGCGTGAGGGCGGGCGGTCGTCGTAGTACTCGTCTTCGTACTCATCCATCGGAGCCATCCCGAAATAGGCCTTGACCTTGTGCAGTGTGCTCATTGCATTGACCCCTTCAAGCCCCTGAAAGTGCTGGTGTCTGTGATGAAGATGTGACTACAGTGACTACTCACGGAGACGGTAGCCGCCGAGGACCCAGTAGCGCGGTACCGACACGCACACAGGTCGAACCGTGTTTGACGGCCACTTCGAGGTCGTTGGACATGCCTGCGGAAAGGCCGACCGCGCCCGGGTGCGATTCGAGCACCCGCCGGTGCTCGGATTGCAGGCGCTCGAAAGCCGTATCGGCGTCCCAGCCCAGCGGCGGGATGCCCATCAGCCCGACCAGTTCCAGGCTCGGCGCCTCCTCGACCTGGGCGCATACCCGATCGACCGCGCCGGGCGCCAGCATGTCTACGCCGCCGCGCGACACGTCGCCGTCGAGGCTGACCTGCACGTAGACCCGCAACGGGTCCGCGCGATGACCCTCAGCCCGGGCCGCCGTCACCGCCCGGTCGAGCGCGGTCACCAGTGGCGAGCCGTCGACCGAATGCGCGGTGTGCGCCCAGCGGGCCAACGCGCGGGACTTCTTCCGCTGGATCTGGCCGACCATATGCCAGTGCAAGTCGGAAGCACCTCGCAATCGCGCGAGTTCGGCCATCTTCGCCGACGCTTCCTGCTCTCGTGATTCGCCAACGGACCGACAACCCAATCGGGACAAAATCGCAACATCAGTTGCCGGAAAGAATTTCGTAATTGGTAAAAGCTCAATTTCGCCGACATTGCGCGCCGACGCTTGCGCGGCGATCGCAAGTCGCGATCGAACAGCGGCCAAGGCATGCGTCAATTCCGATTCGCGGTTGCGCTGGTTGCCTCCGTTTTCTCCGTTCTGCAAGGCCGGGGCTCCCGCCGCCATGGCGCTCACTCCATCCAGACCAGCGCGGCGAGGCGCCCGGTCGGAGCACCGCGGCGATGACTGAACAACGACGGATCGGCCACCGTGCAGCGCGGATCGATATCGATCGATGTGACACCCAAATCCCTTAGCTGGCCAGCGATTCCGGCCCGAAGATCGAGACCGGGAGTGCCGGCCGCCGTGGTGGTCCGGCTCCCGGGCAACGCGGCCTCGACCTCGTCGGCCATGGCCGCGGGCACCTCGTAGTTGCGACCGCTGACTGCCGGGCCGAGCAGCACTGAGATATCGCCGACCTGCGCACCAAGGCCCAGCATCGCTTCCACCGTGCGAGTCACCACGCCCCGCTGGGCGCCGACACGACCGGCATGGACCGCCGCGATCACCCCGGCGCGGGCGTCGGCCATCAGCACCGGCACGCAGTCGGCCGTCACCACCGCCAGCGCCAGTAGGGGTGTGCTGGTCACCAGCGCGTCGGTGCCCACCCCGCCGCCGACGGCGGCGCTCTGCGGCTTGTCGACAACCTCGACTCGGTCACCGTGCACCTGGTTCATCCACACCACCCGATCCGCCAGGCCGATCGCGCCGGCCAGCCGGGCGCGGTTGGCGGCCACCGCGGCCGGGTCGTCCCCGACATGATCGCCGAGGTTGAATGTGTCGAACGGTGGCGCCGAGACACCACCCGCTCGGGTGGTGCTGACTCGCCGGACGCGAACGCTCACGTGTCCATTATCCAGCGCATCCGGCACGGAGCGGGTGGCCTCAGCGGCGCATGAACGGCGGCACGTCGACGTCGTCGTCATCTCCGCCAATGTTCAGCGTCGAGCCATTCGTGTGCACCGGCACGCTGAGGGCGTCGACGGGCTCGAACAGCGTCGAGGTCAGCTTGCCGGCCCTTGCCGACTCGATCCGGTGCGCGCCGCCAGTCTCGGCGCCGACCCCGACGACCGGTTTGCGAGCAGGTCCGGCGGCGTCGAAGCCCGCAGCGATGACCGTGACGCGCACCTCGTCACCCAGCGAGTCGTCGATCACGGTGCCGAAAATGATGTTGGCGTCGGGATGAGCGGCGTCCTGCACCAGCGAGGCCGCCTCGTTGATCTCGAATAGGCCCAGGTCGCTGCCGCCAGCGATCGACATCAGCACACCCTGTGCGCCTTCCATCGAGGCCTCCAGCAGCGGCGAGTTGATAGCAATCTCGGCGGCTTTGAGCGAACGACCCTCACCACGGGCCGACCCGATGCCCATCAATGCCGTGCCCGCACCGGACATGATCCCTTTGACGTCGGCGAAGTCGACGTTGATCAGGCCCGGTGTGGTGATCAGGTCGGTAATGCCCTGCACGCCGTTGAGCAGCACCTCGTCCGCGCTGCGGAACGCATCCATCAGGGATACCGCGGCATCCCCCATCTGCAGCAATCGGTCGTTGGGGATCACGATGAGGGTGTCGCAGCTCTCGCGCAGCGACGCGATGCCGTTCTCGGCTTGATTGCTGCGACGCTTGCCCTCGAACGAGAAAGGCCGGGTAACCACACCGACGGTCAATGCGCCGAGTTTGCGGGCGATGCTGGCCACCACCGGCGCCCCACCGGTTCCGGTGCCGCCCCCCTCGCCCGCGGTGACGAACACCATGTCCGACCCGCGCAGCAACTCTTCGATCTCGTCCTTGGCGTCGTCGGCGGCCTTGCGCCCGACTTCCGGGTCTGCGCCCGCGCCCAGGCCGCGAGTGGAATCGCGACCGACGTCCAGCTTGACGTCGGCGTCGCTCATCAACAGCGCCTGCGCGTCGGTGTTGATCGCGATGAACTCGACGCCCTTGAGGCCCTGTTCGATCATTCGGTTGACGGCGTTGACGCCGCCGCCACCGATACCCACGACCTTTATGACGGCTAGGTAATTGTGTGGGGGGGTCATCATTCGTCTTCCTCCCTGGTGGGACGTTTTGGGTCGAGAATCTGGCAAACTCTCAACCTTAACTATAGGATTAGAGTTATGTCAGGTAGTTCCTCGCAACCAGAACGGTATGGCTACGGCGCGCGCTAGCGGCGCAGGCGCGCCGACACGCGGCGCGCAAATTTCTCCCTATTTCACGGTCGGCAGATCCGGGCTGGACACGTCGTAGGTGTGCCCGGGCTGGGTCAACAGCGCGCCCAGCTTTTCGGCCTTCTCGTCAGAACGGTCGGTGGTCCCCCAGATCACCACCCTCCCGTCGCCCAGCGTGAGGTTGATCGAGGCCACCGACGGGGCCGCGATTCGGCCCACCTGACTCAGCACCTCCGGACGCAGCGCGATGAGTACCTGCAGTACGGCCCTGGTCGCAGGGTCGGTCGGCCCGGGATCGGCGACATCGATGTATGGCAGCGCAGGTGGCGGCGGACCGGTCGCGAAGTCGACGCCGTCGCGGTCAAACAGGTGGGGGCCGTCCGGAAAATCCTTGACCACCAGGGGGACTCGCTCAACGATGCTGATCCGCAGCGCCGATGGGTATTGACGCTGCACCCGCGCGCTGGCCACCCGCCGGATAGCCGCCACCCGCTCGGCGACCTGACTGGTGTTGATCTGCAGCAGCGGCGTGCCGGGCTGCACCCGCGCCGCGTCGAGGACCTCTTCGCGGGTCACCGCGCCGATGCCGGTGACGACGATCGTGCGCGCCGACATCGCCGGGGTGAAATAGAGCACGAGCGCCAGCGCGACCCCGACGATGGCCACCAGCACCGCCGCGAGCAGCATCTTCAAACCCCGAACAACAACACGCGCAACGGGTTTGGGCTCACTGGCGACACGGCCACTGGCCCGGCGCTTGGCCTCCCGGCGGCCTTGCTCGATCGCGGTGGCGCGTTCCTGCGCGGCACGCCGCTCGGCCCGTTCACGGCGGGCCCGTCGGCGCGGCCCCTCGAAATCGGCCGGATCCTCAGGGTCCTCTTGCGCGTCGGTACGAATCGGAACTGTGATCGCAGTGTCCGCAGATTCCCCAGCCGCCTCAGCATCCTCAGCATCCTGGGCCGCCTCAGGCTCGGTCATCACAACACCCCGGGCCGCCCGGGCGCGCTGCGGTTGGCCCGCACCCGCAGCGCCGTCACGATCTCCGGCCCCAGCAGCGTCACGTCGCCCGCACCCATGGTGACGATGACATCACCCGGACCGGCCGCCGCGGCCACCTCCTCGGCGACGGCCGAGAAGTCCGGCAGGTAGCGCACCGGCACGCTCACGTTGCCGGCGACGCTGGCCCCGCTGACACCGGCCAGCGGTTGCTCGCGCGCGCCGTAGACGTCGAGGACGAAAACCTGGTCGGCAGCATCCAGCGCATGACCGAACTCAACGGCGAAAGCTTTTGTCCGCGAATATAAATGGGGCTGAAACACCACCAGCAGCCGGCCATCGCCGCTTTGCTCGACGACGGTGCGGACCGCCGCCAGGGTGGCGCTGACCTCGGTCGGGTGGTGTGCATAGTCGTCGAACACCCGCACCATTGAGTTCGGGGCCTTGCCACCGAATCCCGCGGTCCCGACCAGTTCCAATCGGCGGCGAACACCCTCGAACCCGGCCAGCCCGTCCAGCACCTCATCGGCCGGGGCGCCAATCTCGATAGCCGCCAGCAGCGCGCCCAGCGCGTTGAGCGCCATATGCCGGCCGGGCACCGACAGTCGCATCACGCGCGGGTGACCCTCGGGGTCTAGTTCAGAAGCCAACTGGATGTGCGCGACCGCCTCGGTGCCCCGTTGCTCCCAGGACAGCAGCGCGCCGGCTAGGGCTTCACCGCCATGTTCGACGGAGCCGTATCGCAGTACCCGGATTCCCAGCTCTGCGGTGCGCTGCGCCAGCGCTGCGGCTCCGGGATCGTCGGTACAGACCACCAACGCTCCGCCGGGGGCAAGTCGCTCCATGAATGAGTCGAACACCCCGATATAGGCATCGGCGCTGCCGTAGAAGTCCAGGTGATCGGACTCGATATTGGTGACCACGACGATGTTTGGCGTGTATTCGAGCAGCGAGCCGTCGCTTTCGTCGGCCTCGGCGACAAAGCAGTCGCCGCTGCCGTGGTGCGCGTTAGTGCCGGCCTCTCCCAGCTCGCCGCCGACCGCGAAGGACGGGTCGCGACCGCAGTGCTGCAGGGCCACGATCAGCATCGATGTGGTCGTGGTCTTGCCGTGGGTGCCGGTGACCATCAGCGTGGTGCGCCCGTCCATCAGCCTGGCCAGCACGGAGGGCCGCAACACCACCGGAATCCCGCGGCGCCGGGCTTCGACGAGTTCCGGGTTGGTCTTCGGGATGGCGGCATGAGTGGTGATGACCGCGGTGACACCACCCTCGAGCAGATCGAGCGACGACGCGTCGTGCCCGATGCGGATCTGCGCCCCGCGGGCCCGCAGCGCGTGCAGGCCGCGCGATTCCTTGGCGTCCGACCCGGACACCAGCGCGCCACGGTCGAGCAGGATGCGGGCCAC
>PLSK01000326.1 GCA_003165155.1 Mycobacterium sp.
GCTGCCGGCCGCGGCGGTGGTCGACACCTACGCCAAGGACTACCTGGCGCTGCTCAAGCAGGCGGCGGTGTTCCACGAGCAGTTCTCCGCGGCGTTGGCCAGCGCCAACGCCGCGTACCTGGGGGCCGAGGCGGAGGCCCAAACACTCCTATTCAGCCCCTCCCCCGGCGGGGGCGGCGTGGCCGATCCGCCCGGGCTAACCGCCTTAACGCAGCCGACTGTCGGTTTGATTATGGGCGGTAGCGGGCAGCCGATACCGTCACCAAGCTACGTCACGAAGGTCCTCAACTACGTCAACCAAAACTTCGTCACGAACTTCACTCAAGCTCTGTTCACTCCGGAGGGGCTGTACCCGATCTTCGGTGCCAAAGAGTTGCCCCTCAACACGTCGGTTACCCAGGGCATCTCGATCCTCGATAACGCGATCAACCAGCAAATCGGCAGCGGGAACAGTGTCGCCGTTCTTGGGTACTCACAGAGCGCCATCATCTCCTCGCTGGTGATGGACCAAATCGCGAACGGCCAGTGGCCCTACCCCAACGTCCCGACGCCAAGTCAACTGGGCTTCACCCTCCTAGGCAACGAGATGAATCCCAACGGTGGTGCATTGGAACGCTTCGTCGGTCTGAACCTCGCGAGTCTGGGCATCACAGGCTATGGCGCCACACCCCCGAACACGCCCTACCCCACCGCGATTTACACGCTCGAATACGACGGCTTCGCCGACTTCCCGCAATATCCCCTCAATTTCATTTCGGACCTCAACGCCGTAGCGGGCATCGCGTTTGTGCACCCCACCTATGCGACGTACAACCCCTCGACGCTTCCCCCCGGCGACCTGGTCGAATTGCCGGGGTCGGCGACTCTCCCGGGTGGGACGGGGAACACCAACTACTACATAATCATGCATCCGGACCTGCCTCTGCTAGAGCCGCTTCGGTTACTACCGGTTATCGGCAACCCACTGGCGGACCTGATCCAGCCCGATTTGTCGGTCATCGTGAACCTCGGTTACGGCAGCACCACTCAGGGCTGGTCACCCGGGCCGGCCAATGTACCCACGCCGTTTGGGGTGATCCCGCCGGTAAGCCCGGGTGCCGTCTTCAGCGCCCTGGCCGCCGGAGCTCCACAGGGAGTCAACGCGTTCATGGGCGACGTCCACGCGGAAGCCCCGATTGTGGCCAACAACCTTTCACCCGCCAGTCTGACGTCGATGATCACGTCGGCCGGTACGGGTGGCGGAGCGGGCTTGCTGCCGGCCGGGCTGACGTCCGCGCTGTCCTCGCCCGACAGCTTCATCGACGCACTGAAGTCGGCGAACAGCTCCTTCGCCAACAGCCTTTCGGGTGGGCTCTCGAACGCCTACTCGGTTCTGCTCCCGACCGCCGATATCGCGAACGCGCTAATAATCTCCATGCCGTCCTACGACGTCAACCTGTTCCTGGACGGGGTGCAGCAGGCCACCAACGGAGACCCCGTCGGTGGACTCATCTATGCGTTCGGCGCGCCGGTGGCCGCCGACACGGGCATCGTTACGCTGGCAGGCGGTATCGAACTCATCACCATCATAGAAGCACTTTAGGCACACAGGTCTCGGACCAAGCGCAGTTCACCGCTGTAAAGGACGTGTCGATGAGTTACTTGACCGCACACCCGGACTCGATGGCAACGGCCGCCGCGGACCTGGAAGAGATTGGTTCCGCGATCGGTGCGGCCAATTCGGCGGCGGCAAGTCGGACGACCTCTCTGGTCGCGGCGGCGCGTGACGAGGTGTCAGCCGCCACTGCGGCGCTCTTCAACACCTATGCCGCGGAGTATCAGGCGGTTGTCGCGCAGGCGTCGTCTTTCCACGACCACATGGTCCAGCTCCTGGCCGGCTCCGGTCTCGCATACGCGGAGACCGAGATCGCCAACACGCTGCTGGGTGCCAGCGGTGGTGCCGCAAGCCCGGCAGCCAACAACATCATCGATTTGGTATTGGGCGGCAGCGGATACCCGATACCCTGGCAAATTCCAGCATATATAACCGAACTTCCCAGAATATATCTCGACAATTTGTGGAACCCGCCGGGCATCTTGAGCACCATTTTCGGTGTAGCCACGCCCGAGGGGTTATATCCGCTCACCGGCGTAAATAGCTTGACCTTTGACGTGTCTGCGGCCCAGGGCGTTACTATCTTGGACAGCGCGATAAAGTCGGCAATCTCTTCCGGCGCCACTCAGATAAATGTTTTCGGCTACTCGCAGAGCGCAAACATCGTATCGCAGGAAATGATGGCGCTCAATCCTTCCAATACGCCAGGTGGGAGCCTGCTTCCCGGCGGCGTGACCCTGAACTTGACCCTCGTCGGTGATGTGAGCAATCCCAACGGAGGCCTGCTCGCGCGCTTCCCGGGTCTGAGCTTGCCGAGCCTGGGCCTGACCTTCGGTACCGCGACACCGGACAATTCATTCCCAACCAAGATTTACACGATCGAATATGACGGTTTCGCCGACTTCCCGCAGTACCCGATCGATGTCCTATCCGATGTCAACGCCTTTTTCGGCATCATAGAATTGCACGGCCAATACCCGTATATGGATCCCAGCACCGCCATTCAGTTGACGAATACGACGGGCACCCCGCTGACCCAGTACTACATATATCAGACCCAAAATCTTCCGCTGCTGGACCCGATTCGGGCAATCCCGGTGATCGGCCAGCCAATCGTGGACCTGATCCAGCCCGATCTGAAGGTTCTCGTCGACCTCGGCTACGGCAGCACCACCCAAGGCTGGTCACCCGGCGCACCGAATGTTCCAACGGCATTCGGCGTGCTCCCGCCGGTCAGCCCAGGCGCCGTTCTGAGCGCTTTGGGTGCCGGCACACAGCAGGGCATCGGTGCATTCACCAGCGACATCAGCGCCATGGCCTCGTCGCCGGCGAGTTTCTCACTTGCGGGCATGACATCAAGCCTGGGGGCGCTGGGATCAAATGTCACGACCGGGTCCGCCTGGCTCCCCGCGATCGCTTCGGCGGTGTCGTCGCCTGCGAGCTTCATCTCGTCTGTGCAAGGCGCGAACGCGTTCCTCGCCGGCGCCTTCTCGGGCGCGTTGTCGGCGGCGTACGGGACCCTGCTCCCGACGGCGGACATCGTGAACGCACTGGCGATCTCCATGCCGTCCTATGACATCAACCTGTTCCTGGACGGGGTTGAGCAGATCGTCAACGGCGATCCCGTCAACGGGTTGATTTACGCCTTCGGTGCTCCGGTCGCCGCGGACACTGCGTTGTTGACGCTCGCGGGCGGCTTCGAACTCCGAGTCCTTGAGCATTCGGCCGTATCGATCATCGATGACTTCACGCCCCCGGCGCCGTGATCTCCGGCTAGGTCAGGGCTCGAGGACGAGCTTACCCAGCACGCCGCCGTCGGCCAGGCACTGCAACGCCGCCCGGCCCTCGGATAACGGAAAGCGCTGCGGCGGTGGCGGTTTCAGCCCCAAGAAGACCAGCTGGCTCAGCCCCCAGGAGAACAGGGCGGCCGAACCGGGAACCTTGTTAAGGTACTCACCCCACGCGACGCCCATGACGCTCACATTGCGCAGCAACAGCCTGTTGACCTTGACGGTGGGGATGCCGCCCGCGGCGAAGCCGATCACCAGCAACTTGCCGTCGATGGCCAGCACCCGGATCGCGTCGTCGAAGGTCGAGCCACCGATGGGATCGACGACGATGTCCACGCCCCGATCGTGGGTGTACTCACGCACCCGTTGGGCCCACCCGTCGGTCAGCGGCAACACCAGGTCGGCGCCGAGCGAAGAGACATAGTCCGTCGCGTTCTCGCGGTGCACTACGGCTATGACCTTGCTTGCTCCCATCGCCTTGGCGATCTGGACCGCCGCCGTACCCACCCCGCCGGCGGCACCCAGTACCAGCACCGTGTCGCCCGGCCGCATCGCGGCCCGACGCGCCAGCGCGAAGTACATGGTGTTGTAGTTCACCAACAACGACACCGCTTCGGCATCATCGAGTTCGGCGGGGCTGCGCATCACATTGGGCGCCGGGACGGCCACTTGCTCGGCGTAGCCACCGAGGATTCCGAAAGCCGAAACCCGTTCGCCCACTTTGAAACCTGACTCGGGCGGCGCGGAATGCACCACCCCCGCGGCTTCCATGCCGGGAACGAACGGCGGCGGCAACTTCAGTTGGTACTCGCCCTTGCTCAGCAGCAGGTCCGGAAAGCACACGCCGGCCGCTCGAACATCGATGACGATGTTGCCACCGTCCGCGGCGACGTCGTCGATATCGGTGTACACCATGCCGCCGGGACCGGACAGCTTCTGCACTACACAGGCTTTCATGACCCCTACAGCTTGAAGTCGGCTTTTTTCGCCGCAGATAGGTCGGTGATCTCGGCCCAGTGCGAAGCTATGTCCTCGACTGACGGCGGTTTGTCGAAGTTGGCGCCCTCGTTCTGGAAGAGCGCAACCTGCTGCACCTTTCCACCACCGACGACGAAAACCGAAGCGGTGTTAGGGTTTTCCTCGGTGCACAGGTAGGCCACCACCGGAGCGACAAACTCTGGGGTGAGCTTCTCCAGCACCTCGGCAGGCAAGATGTCCTCCGTCATTCTAGTGGCCGCGATCGGCGCGACCGCGTTGGCGCGGATGTTGTACTTGGCCCCCTCCTGTGCCAGCGAGTTGATCAGGCCGACCAAGCCGAGCTTGGCCGCCCCGTAGTTGGTCTGGCCGAAGTTGCCGAACAGCCCGCTGGTAGAGGTGGCCACGACGACGCGGCCGTAGCTCTGCTCGCGGAAATGCGGCCAGGCCGCGCGCAGCACGTTGTACCCGCCGTAGAGGTGCACCTTGAGTACGGCGTCCCAGTTCTCGGACGTCATCTTGTGGAATGTTCCGTCGCGCAAGATCCCCGCGTTGCTCACCACACCGTGGACGGCGCCGAATTCGTCGAGCGCGGTCTTGATGATGCCGGCCGCGCCGTCCTCTGTGGCGACGCTGTCGTAGTTGGCGACCGCGCGCCCACCCGCTTCGCGAATCTCGGTCACGACGTGGTCGGCCATCGCGGATCCGGCGCCCGAACCGTCGCGGGCTCCGCCGAGGTCGTTCACGACGACGCTGGCGCCCTCTCGGGCCAGGGTCATTGCGTAGTCACGCCCCAGTCCTCCTCCGGCTCCGGTGACGACGATGACGCGATCCTGCACTCCGGGCATCAGTTTCCTTTCCTATATGGCTTTTCGGTCTGGTCTTTTCGGTGTTTTCAAGAGTTGGGGGTCAGAACATCCTGCGAGCCATCTTGAAGGCCCG
>PLSK01000072.1:0-2458 GCA_003165155.1 Mycobacterium sp.
CTGGCGCGGTTCAACCGGCTGTTCGGCGACCCGGACGCCGACTACCAGGAGGCGCTGGACCGGCACTACAGCCAGGGCGCCCCCAAGGGTTGGAAGAAACAATTCGTGTCGTCATATGCGACCATGCACCCCGCCGAGGACTGGGCCGAGACGTTCGCTCACTACCTGCACATCCGCGACGCCCTGGACACCTCGGCCTGGTGCGGCCTGGCACCGGCCACGGCGACCTTCGACCGTCCGGCCCTGGGGCCCAGCGCTTTTCCCAACATCATCGAGTTGTGGCTGCCGTTGTCGTGGTCACTGAACATGGTGAACCGGTCGATGGGCCACGACGACCTGTATCCCTTCGTGCTGCCGGCCGCGGTCCTGGAGAAGATGCAATTCATCCANNGGCACCACCCGGCGTTCGTCGGGGCCCCACAGCGGCTGCATGTCGCCGGGCAATGCCAACTGCGTTTCGGTGATGACTTTGGCGAGGTCGCACAGCGCGTCATGGATGGCGGTGAGCAGCTCGTCGAGCTCGGCGCGGCGCCCGTTGGCTTTGAACGCTTCCAGTTCAGCGGGAATTGACCGGCGCAGGCGGGTGCTGATCTCGTCCACCATCCGCTCCGGACGTGACGATCCCGACGAGCTGGGCAGGCTTTTGAGGTGGGCGCGCAGCCGCTCCAGCTGGTACAGCAACGACCGGGGGTTTTGCGTGTCGTACAGCATCAGCTCGGTCACCGCGGCAACACTGACGTTGCCCACGGTGCGGCGCCGGTAGATTAACGCCGACTCACACGCCACCAATGTCGACTCGATGACGGTTTGCTCGGCGGCGGTGCTGCGGACGCTGGTCAGCGTGGCCCGCAGCAAGGCGGTCAGCCACAGGCTGCGTTCGATGCGTTTGCCGATGTCCATCATCGTCCAGCCCACGTCCTGCACCATCGACTCGGCGGCCACCCCGGACAGCGTGAGCATCCCGGTCAGCGCCTGGGAATGAGCCGACGCGAGCAAACTGTCGGCCACCGCGAGCGAGTCCGGCGGCTCCGGGCTTTGGGCAACCGCGCGTTCGACGCCGGCCAGCACCATCCAGGTGTCGTTGGACAACTGGTCGCGCACCGCCCTGGCNNGTCAGCGACCAGAGCGTCGATGGGACGACGGCGATCATCTCGGCGTGGTCGATATCCGTTTCGGCGACGGTGCCGGTGATCTGGCCGAGTGCGGCCATCAGTACCGGCACGCATTCGCTTTCCTCGGTGTCCTGGTGATGCCGGTAGACGTGGAAGCGGTCGCGGGCGACCATGAGCAACCGGGCCATGGCCTCTGCGCGCTCGCCATAGCGTCCCATCCAGAACAGGTCGGACAGCACGCGGGGCGAGCTGACTCCCCAGGTGCCGGCGCCGGTCTTCGTCGGCGGTCTGATCGACGGCTCCAGCGTTGGTTCCCCGGCGGGCATCGTCACCGTCTCGGCCCGCGCGCGCTCCGTCGGGCGTACCCAAATATCCTTTGCAGCAACTGTTTTCAAAGTGTATGCGGCAGGCCCAGGTGCCACTACATAGCCGATGCCGCCGATCATCGGCGCATAGCCGCTGCGTTGGGCGACCGTGAACAACCGCATGCCGACGCCGGCCGACGACAACATGCCGGCGTGGTNNGGTCCGACAAGGGTTTCCCCGCCGACAGTGGACTTGATCAACAGCGACGAGAGATTCGCCAGTAGGTGCGACCGTTCACTGGCGATGCCGCCCCAGTAGACCGGCGCGGTATCGAGCAGCGGGGCTTCGCCGAGCAACCGTTCGGCTATCTCGGGCAGGAAGCGCAGCAGCCCAGGGCTTTCCAGGATTCCGCTGCCCAGCGTGTTGACGACTGTCACGGTTCCACGGCGTTGCGCCTCAACCAAGCCGACCACACCGAGCCTGGAGTCGGCGCGCAGGTCCAGTGGGTCCACGTAATCCGCATCGACGCGGCGAAGGACGACGTCAACACGCTTCAACGTGCCCAGCGAACGCATCCACAGCTTGCCGTCGCGCACGACCAAATCCGCGCTTTCCACCAGCGGGAAACCCAGCAGCGAGGCCAGATACGCCTGGTCGAAAGCGGTCTCCGAGTAGATGCCCGGGGTGAGCACCACCACCATCGGGTCTTGGGCGATGTCGGGTGCCGCGTCGATCAGCGCCAGCCGCAGTGCCTGCGCGAACGGCGTCGTCGGTCGCGGCGCAATCCTTTCGTAGAGGTCGGGAATCGAGTGCGCGATAACGCGCCGGTCGGCCAGCGCATAGCCGGCGCCCGAGGGTGCCTGCGTCCAGTCGGCGTTGACNNGCCCGGGCACTTCGATGCCGGCGGCGGCACGCACGTAACCAGGATGGGCGAACACCAGTTCCGGCGGAAGGACGCCTTCGGTGAGCAAGCTACGCGGCCCGTAGAGATCCGCTAGTACGGCATCGAGCACGCGGGACCGCTGTACCAGTCCGGCCTC
>PLSK01000072.1:2485-31321 GCA_003165155.1 Mycobacterium sp.
TTCAGCCCGGCTCTGCCGCGCTCGGCGACGGCGTCGGCCAGCTCGGTCCAGGCCGGCCGCACCTGTCCCGTTCGGTCGAAGAATTCGTCGAAGCCGACCCCCGGGCCCTTTGAGCCGCCGGGGCGCAGGTCGAACAGTGTTTCCTGGGTGCGCGCGGCCTGGTACCCGGCCAGCAGGCGGTCGGCGTCGTAGCGCTCGGTGCCAGTGGGGGGTGGAGGCCCGGACGATCCAGCCGATCCTTCCGTGCCCAGTGTCATATAAGGGGACGCCATCACTGCTGCACGGTACGCACGCGTCGCAGGTCGAGGATGCCCGGCGCGCCGATGTCGGTCAGGATCCGGGCTTGCTTCTCCCGGAGGTCGGACAGGTCGAGCTCGCCCGCGGTGAAACCGGTTGCCTCGAAGCGGCGGGCTCGGCGTGACTCGGCCGTCACGGCGTTGACGGGCGGCTCGTCGTAGGCGAGCCCCCCGGGGTGGACGACGTGATAAGTGCATCCACCGCGCGACGTTCCGGAGGTTAGGTCGATCAGCTCGAACTGCAACGGGACGTCGATTGTGATAGTCGGATGCAGTGCGCTTGGAGGCTGCCACGCCTTGTATCGAACGCCACCGACGTGGATGTCGGCGTTGTCGGTGGCCAGCAACGGCACCGGGTAGCCGTTGCACGTCACCACATAGCGGTGCCGGTCGGCGCCGATGATGCGGAGCTGGATGCGCTCCACCGAGGAGTCGACGTAGCGGGCGGTACCGGTCGCGGTGGATTCCTCGCCGAGCGTGTTCCACGGCTCGATCGCCCCACGCAACTCGATCTCCACGCCGTCGAACACCGCGGTGCCGATCCGCGGGAAGCGGAATTCGGTGAACGGATCAAGCCAGCTGGTCTCGAAGGCGATGCCATGCGCGCGCAGATCGGCTGCCACGTCGGCGATGTCCTGGATCACGAAGTGTGGCAACAGGTATCGCCCGTGCAAGTTTTCGCCGTGTCGAATCAGCGGGGCGCGCAACGGTTCATCCCAGAACCACGCCACCAGGGAACGCACCAGCAGCGACTGCACCATCGCCATCCGCAGATGCGGCGGCATCTCGAAGCCGCGCAGCTCCAGCAGCCCGAGCCTGCCGCGGGGGCCGTCTGGGCTGTAGAGCTTGTCGATGCAGAACTCGGCGCGATGGGTGTTGCCGGTGATATCGGTCAGCAGGTGCCGCAGCGCGCGGTCGGTCACCCACGGTGGTGGGGTGCCGCCCTTGGATGAAGAAGCCAGCCGCGCGATCTCGGCAAACGCGATCTCGAGTTCGTAGAGCGCCTCCGGGCGGCCCTCGTCAACCCGCGGCGCCTGCGACGTGGTACCGACAAATCTGCCGGCGAACAGGTAGGACAGCGACGGGTGTCGCTGCCAGTAGGTCAGTAGCGAAACCAACAGGTCCGGGCGGCGCAGCAGCGGTGAGTCCGCCGGTTTGGCGCCCCCGAGCGTGATGTGGTTGCCGCCGCCGGTGCCGCCGTGGGTGCCGTCGATGTCGAACGACTCCGTGGACAACCGGGCCAACCGGGCCTGTGCGTAAAGGGTTTCCAGCAGTTCGGTTTGCTCGGCGAAACTTGCGGTGGGTGCGACGTTGACCTCGATGACGCCGGGGTCCGGCGTGATCGTCGTGGACTGCAGCCGTGGGTCCGGTGGGGGGCCGTACCCCTCGATCACAACCGGGCACCGGGCCTTGGCCGCCGCGCTTTCGAGTCGGGCAATGAGGTCGACGAAGTGCTCGAGCGCCTCGGTGGGCGGCAGGAAGATGTACAACAGCGCCCCCCGACCGTCATCGCGAACCTCGGCGACCATAGCGGTCGTCGGCGCGGTCTCGTCGTCGTCGAGCACGGCGTCCTCGCTGTCGGGCTCCTCCGGCAAGGGGTCTTCGACTGTGCTGGGGTCGACTTCGAGCGACGGTCGCGGCGGCTCCCAGCTGATCGAATCCAGCGGCAGCCGCAGGCCTGCGGGCGAATCCCCCTCGAGCAGCGCGATGTGACCGCGGCGCAGTCGCCAGTCCGCGCTGGCCCAGCCGAGATCGTCGTCGCGTCGGTGCAGCGGCAGCACGAACGCCGCCGGGGACGTGGTGGATTCATCCAGACGCGCCAGCAGCGCGGCGCGGCCCGCGGCGGTGTCTGAGCCGGTTTCGGGAGCGAGGTCGTCGCCGGATTCCACCGGGTCTCCCTCAGGCAGCCGGACGGTGGCCGCCAGCCGGGACAGCGGATCCTCGTAGGCCGGCCGTACCTGCGAGAGCGGCAGCCCCAAGCTCTCGGCGACGCCGGCGAGCACCCGGTAGGCCGCGTCGTCCTCCGCGGGGATGGTGGGCTCGTCATCACTTTTCCAAGGGTCGGCCAGCAGCGCGTCGTTCGTCCACAGCGGTAGCCCGTCGGTGCGCCAGTACAGCCCGATCTGCCAGCGGGGCAACGGCTCTCCCGGGTACCACCTGCCTTGTCCGCGGTGGATCAGCCCCTGCGGGGCCCACACCGCCTTCAGCCGGGCGGCCAGATCGGATGCCCGCTGGCGTTTATGCGGGCCGTCAGCGGCTGTCGTCCACTCCTCGTCGACCTGGTTGTCCACCGACACGAACGTCGGCTCGCCGCCGACGGTCAGCCGGACGTCGGCGGCCGCCAGCTGTTCGTCGACGCGCTGGCCGACGGCGCATATCGTCTGCCATGCCTTGTCGATGTAGGGCAGCGTGACACGCGGGTCTTCGTGGACCCGCGTGACCGTGTTGGAGAACTCGAGGGTGGTGTTGCAGACCGCGGTGCCGCCGCTGATGGGCGCAGCTGACGCGGGATTAGGCGTGGCCGCGAGCGGGATGTGGCCCTCGCTGGCAAACAGCCCCGACGTCGGGTCCAGCCCGATCCAGCCCGCACCGGGGATGTACACCTCGGTCCACGCATGCAGGTCGGTGAAGTCGGCGGTCGGGCCTGACGGCCCGTCCAGCGCCTCGATGTCGGATGCCAGCTGCACCAGGTAGCCGGACACGAACCGGGCGGCCAGTCCTAACTGGCGCAGGATCGATACCAGCAGCCACGCCGAGTCCCGGCACGAGCCGATGCCGCTGCGCAGCGTGAAATCCGGTGTCTGGACGCCGGGTTCCATCCGCAGGCTATAGCCGACGTCAGCGTTGACCGCGTGGTTGATCGCGACCAGGAAGTCAATGGTGCGGGTGCCGTCCGGGACCGAGAAATTACGCACCCAGGCCTGCACGAGATCACCGGGGCCCGTCCCCTCGCCGGATTCGTCGACCGGCCGCAAGTACGGCTTCAGGTCATCAGCCACCTCCTTCGGGTAGATCAAGCCCGGCGCGCCAGGCCATATCTCGGCCCAATCTTCGATGAAAAAGTCGAATGGGTTGATGACCTTGAGGTCGGCGATGAGGCCGACGGTGATGATCAGTTGGCGCATCGGGCTCGGAAATACCAGCCGGGCAAGGAAATTACCCAGCGCATCCTGCTGCCAGTTGATGAAGTGATCTGCCGGCTCGATGCGCAACGAGTAGGCATCGATGGGCGTGCGGGAATGAGGGGCCGGCCGCAGCCGCACGATATGTGGATAAACCTGAACCAGGCGGTCAAAGGTGTAGCTGGTGCGATGCTCCAGCGCAACTTTGATGCTCATAACCGCTGATCTCATCACAAGGGCCAGCGGGGCGCAGCGCACCGCGCCAGCGACGTGTTACCGCCGTGTCAACGAAAGGCGTGGACGGGTTGGTTTATGCGGGCTGCGGTCCTGGTTGATATCCCGGCTGATCCTGAGGAACCACCTGGCCGCCGGAAAGCTTGCGATAGGTGTAGACCTGGATCAGCAGGCTGATCGGCAGAGCGGCGATCAGGCCCACCCCGCACAGCAGTTCGCCGACCAGCACCACCACGTATTGCACGAGCCATGACAGCAGACTGCCGCCGATGTTCGACCTGGTGGTCGCGATGCTGGCCTTTATCGAGTCGACCGGCGAAAGCGATCGGTCGACGACATAAGGGATGGCGAACTGGGCTAGGAATCCGAAGATGATGCCGGGGATGAAGCACGCGATCGTTCCGATTCCGACGCCGACCCCGACCAGCAACGCTGTCAGGAACACCGCGCCGAGATTGCGCGGCCTGAAGAACGATCCGATGGTCACGGCTCTTCCATCGGCGATGTCCAGACAACCGGACAACAATCCGGCGTGCATGAAGATCCCCGCCACGAAGAGCAGAACGTAGCCGATGACCATAACGGCGATCGATGCGGCGCCGAGCTGCACGTTCACGGTCTCGGTGGTGAGGCCGTTGCTATCGGTGAACGTGGACGGCGTGGTATCGCCGAGCAGGAAGGGCACCCATCCGGCGACAACGCCGAGAATGCTCAGCAGCGCGACGTAGCCCAGGACCGGAACCACCAGCGCTACGGCGTTCTGGGTGAACTTGTTCCACGCCCAGGTCACCGCTTCGCCGATGTTGAACTGTGGCGTGCTCGGCGCGCCCGGCGGGTAGCCCGGCTGCGGCGGGTAGCCCGGCTGCGGCGGGTAGCCCGGTTGCGGCGGGTAGCCCGGTTGCGGCGGGTAGCCAGGCTGGGGCTGGTAGCCCGGCTGCGGCGGGTAGCCGGGCGGAGGCGGGGGAGGGCCGCCCGGTGGGTTGTAGCCCGGTGGCGGGGGCCCAGGAGGGCCGGCAGGGCCATAGCCGCCAGGCGGTGGGCCGTACCCGGGCGGCGGCGGCGCGCCGTAGTTGGGCGGTGGGTAGCCCGGCGGGTTCTGGTTGCCCCAGTGGGGGTCGGCCGGGTTACCTGGATATTCGGGGGGCTGGCTCATGCCGTCCTCGCTGTCGGACTTGCTTCGGGGCCGTGCACGCAAACGTGGGCAAACCGGAACTTAGCAAAGATTGGGGCCAAGGAGCGAGGATTGCGTCCGGCTCAATTCGAATCGGCCGGCATGGTATGCCTAAAGCCGTGCCCGACGGCCTGTTTGACCTGCCTGGCGGACCACAGGCGACCAACGATGACCTAGGCGTGTCGGCCGGTGCACCGCTGGCGGTGCGGATGCGTCCGGCGTCGCTGGACGAAGTGGTCGGCCAGGGCCACTTGCTGGCACCCGGATCGCCGTTGCGGCGCCTGGTCGAGGGCTCGGGCGGGGCCTCGACCATCCTGTACGGGCCGCCGGGGAGCGGTAAGACCACGCTGGCGGCTCTGATTTCCCAGGCCACTGGTCGCCGATTCCAGGCCCTGTCGGCGTTGTCGGCCGGCGTCAAAGAGGTTCGGGCCGTTATAGAAAAGGCGCGCGATGCAGCGATCCGCGGCGAACAGACGGTGCTGTTCATCGACGAAGTGCACCGGTTCTCCAAGACCCAGCAGGATGCCTTGCTGTCGGCCGTGGAGAACCGGGTGGTCTTGCTGGTGGCTGCGACCACCGAAAATCCGTCGTTTTCGGTGGTGGCACCGCTGCTGTCGCGATCGCTGATCCTGCAATTGCGACCCTTGACGTCCGATGACATTCGGACATTGGTGCAGCGCGCGATCGATGATCCCCGCGGCCTGGGCGGGCGGGTCGCGGTGCAGCCTGAGGCTGTCGATCTGCTGGTGCAACTGGCGGCCGGCGACGCCCGCCGCGCCCTGACCGCCCTGGAGGTCGCCTCAGAACTAGTGGGGGCGGCAGAGCCGGGAGCTGAGCTGACGGTGACGGCCGTTGAGCAGTCCCTGGACCGNNGGTTCCGACGTCGATGCCGCGCTGCACTATCTGGCCCGCATGCTCGTCGCCGGCGAGGATCCCCGGTTCGTCGCGCGCCGGTTGATGATCCTGGCCAGCGAAGACGTCGGAATGGCCGACCCGACGGCCTTGCAGGTCGCGGTCGCCGCGGCGCAGACGGTGGCGTTGATCGGCATGCCGGAGGCCCAACTCACGCTGGCGCATGCCACCGTCCACCTGGCAACCGCGCCGAAGTCGAACGCGGTCACCACCGCGCTGGGTGCGGCGATGGCCGACATCAAGGCGGGCAAGGCCGGCCTGGTGCCGCCCCAGCTACGCGACGGGCATTACTCCGGCGCCGCTGCGTTGGGCAACGCGCAGGGCTACAAGTACGCCCATGACGACCCCGATAGCGTTGTCGCCCAACAGTATCCGCCGGATGAGCTGGTGGGCGTGGACTACTACCGGCCCACCGACCACGGCGCGGAACGTCAGATTGCGCAACGGTTGGATCGGCTACGGGCGATCATCCGCAACCAACGCGCGCG
Source organism: Mycobacterium sp. (assembly GCA_003165155.1). GTDB lineage: Bacteria > Actinomycetota > Actinomycetes > Mycobacteriales > Mycobacteriaceae > Mycobacterium. Next base: position 8,709 of record PLSK01000072.1, read on the forward strand.
GTGATCGACAAACCTCAACACGGGTACGGACCGCAGGCGGGCGGAGGTCCCTGGACGGCCACTTGCGTGCCGTCGGCACCAGTCACGTAGTGATAGGTGTGGCAGATTGCCGTATTCCACAGGGCTCCGTTCGGTATAGCTTGCCCCGGGCACCAGAAGTCTTGCGGCGCAGGACCCGGCAGGCCCAAACCGCCGGCTGCCAACACAGCCGCCGCCAACCCAACAATTGCTCGTTTCATTGAAGTCCTTTCACATGGCCGAGCGAAGCGCTGATTCCGATAATCCAGATAGTCCAGATAGTCCTGATAGTGGTACCAATTACTGCTTCTTTCCAGATGCGCAAACCTCCCCACGCCACTCGGTGTGGCGCGGGGAGGTATTTCGCAACAGGATTACAACAGGATTAGCTGTGCATCGCCGGGGCGGGAAGCGCACCCGGTGCCGGGCTTGCGCTCGGTGCGCCGGGCGCCGGCGCCGCCGGCACGTTCGACGTCCACATCAGAATGTCTTGCAGTCCGTCGTTGTAGACGACGCCGTTCGGCGGCGCGCCCGTCACGTCGAAGTACAGGGTGCCCGTCGATTCGCTGCCTTGCGGAATGGGCGCAGGGTTAAGGCCATTCGGGACCTCAACCTTGTCGATCAGCTTGTAGGTCTGGCCGTTGGGCCCGCGGGCGCTGAAGTCTCGCACCATGGGGGTGACGATTCCGCCGTCCGACTTGGCGGTGATGTCCGCCTGGTAGAGCGTTCCCTTCGGGGTGAAGCCGGGAATGGTCAGGCTGCTGGCCTGCAGGTTGCTTACCGTGTAAGAGGTAACCATTGGCCCGTCGTTCAGTGATTCACTGGCACCGAATCCCTGGATGTTTGGCCCTGCGGCCGCGGCAGTTGCTGCTGCGAAAATGCTTACCGCAGCTATTCCCGCGGCACCGATGGCCGTCTTGACAGTCTTATTCGTCGCGAATTTCACGTTGGGCTCCTTTGTCTTTTGCATGTCGATTGGAGCGGTTGCCCAAATTTGGTGGGGGCCAAACCTCGCTTAATCGGCATAGCCAACCGAGGGCAACCTCAAACGTGACGGGATCGCGAAATGCCGGCTTCGAACAACTTCTGCAACATTGGCATCATTTGCCACCACTTCGCGAAGCGGACACCGCGGTGATCTTTACCTCACATAAGCGGGGGTATCGGGTTCATCCACCTCAGCGAATCGTCGGTTTGCCCCTTGTACTGCGGGCAGTAGGCAGACACGGAAACGCCGACGAAGAAGCTCGATTGTTTCAGCGAGAGGCCGGTGTCCTTCTTCAGCTTCATCGCCAGAACGCTTGATTTTGCATTTTGATCGAATCCGGCGCACATCGTATGGCCCATCGCAATCTCGGAGTCGCGGTCCCCAATGACGATGCCGTCCTTCACAAGAGCCGCGACGAACGCATCATCGATTGGATCTGCTGATGCCGGCGCGGCGGTTAGCAGCGCGGCGGCGGACAGCAGGACCGCGCAGGCCGTCGACCAGTTCACGGGACCGACGTTCATAGATGAACGTTAGCTGAAATCGAGGTTTTCCTCTTTGCGACCGAACGACCGGCCGCCTCCTTTAGACGCGTTCGGGCACCCTCAAGTGCGCGATCGCCAGCTCGAACTCGGCCACGTCGATCACCTCGGCACCCAAATCCCGGACCCGCCTGCTGCGCAGCTCAGTCGCCCGGTCTCGGTTTCGGGCCATCGCGTCCATGCTGTCGAACGTTGAGCACGACACCGCCCGCCGGTACGCGGGGTGATCGATCATCAGGCTGGCGCTGCAGAATCCTTCGAGATTCTCCATCTCCGGAAACACCGCCGTCCGGTAGAACTCCAGCGATCGGCTGAGCTGATCTGGCACCACCTTGAGCCAGGTGGCCCGCACGCAGGCCCCTTCGCGTGAGTGGTGGTCGCGGTGCATCAGCGGTATGTCCCATTCTTCGACCCGTGCGCTGCCGTCGAACATCAACGCGGTGCGATCGCGGATGGGTGCGACCGGTTCGGCGCTGGTGCGCATTGCCTGCATGGAGTCCCAAGCGCTGGTTGCGATGCAGCCGCCGGATTGGCGATCCACCAGCAGCGACAGTCCCACATACCCGTCGATTTCCTGCAGCGCGGGCATGACGACGTCGCGAACGTGCGCAATTCCGATATCGAGCGACAGGGGCTGCGCCTGGATGGTGGTAGAGCGTGCGTACACGGTCGCCCCCTGCTGTGTCGGGCCAGCGCCCCGGTGGCGCTACCGGTCAACCTCCAACGTTCCTCCGATCGGAAGGACCTGGCAATGGGCAGTTTCGCGGGACGGGCTACCTCCCCGAATGGACAATGCCTTGGTGGACAATGCTTTGGTGGACAACCGCCTCGCCCACCTGGATCAGGTGCCGCTTCTCGGGCTGCGGGCGCTTGGATATGTGACGCTCATTCAGGCGACCTGGATTTACGACGGCGCCATAGATCTCGACGGATTACGTCGTTTTCAACGCAACCTCGGGTATGGGTTACTGGGGCGCAGGATCGAACGTTCTCCGTTACCCTTCGCGCGTGATCGGTGGGTGTCGGACAGGGCGCCGAAGGATCCGGACCACTTGGACATCGCTGCGACTCCGAGGCCACGTGACGAAATCGGCGGATGGGCCGACGAACGCGCAAACTTAACCATCGACCCCGAGGCCGGCCCCAGCTGGCATCTCGGGATCCTTCCGCTCGAAGACAACGGGACCGCGGTAAGCCTGGTCATATCCCACGGTGTCAGCGATGCGGTCGGCATGTGTCTCGCCATGGCCGATGCGGCCGAGGGCAGGCGGCGCGATCTGGGCTATCCACCGCCCGGTGCGCGCACGCTGACACGTGCTGCGCTGGAGGATGCCCGGGACACCGTCTTAGAGATACCAGCGCTCGCGCGGGCGCTGGCCGCCACCGTTCGCGTTGCCAGGCGCCAGCGTCAAGACCTGGCGTCGTCGATCGCAGCAGCGTCACCTTCCCCACCCGCGGCGGGCCACGATCAGCCTGTCGTGCTGCCTGCTCTTTCGGCATATGTCGACATAGCGGAATGGGATGCTCGTGCCGAAAGCCTTGGTGGGACAAGCAACTCACTCTTCGCGGGATTGGCGGCCAGACTGGGCGTGCGGATGGGGCGCGTTGGTGATGGCGGCGCGATCACGCTGTCGTTTCCGGTAAGCGAGCGCACCGAAGACGACACGCGTGCGAATGCGCTGACGCGTGCGCGCGTCACAGTCGACCCGACCCACGCTGCGCGCGACCTCAGGGAGATACGCGCCAAGATCAAGCAGGCGCTCGCCGAGACGACCGAGAACTCCGCCGAGTTCTTGGCGCCGCTGCCCATGGCCTCGATTACCCCGAAGTGGTTGGCGAGACGGGCAGCGAGCTTGGCGCAGGGCACCGCCGAAAGGCCGGTCGTGTGTTCGAATGTCGGCGATATTGACTCGGCGGCAAACCGCCCGGATGGCACCGATGCCGCTTACCTTTCCATTCGAATGATCGAGTCGGGCATCACGAAGAATCGCCTCGACCGCGCGGGTGGACAGCTGAATCTGCTTTCGGGTCGGGTCCAAGGCAAGATCTTCATCGCGATCTCGGCCTATCCGGTGGGTGAGCGAAATTCGAAAAGCGAGCTGCGGGAGTTGACGTCGCGCACGTTCGCCGAATTCGGGCTAACCGCAAAAATAGACTGACATCCTCATTCTGTTTGTCGATAAACGGTCGCTGCGGGCGGTTAGTTCGCCCCGTACGCTGGACGGGGTGCATACCGACGTGCTGCATGTGGACACCTCCACTCGCCGCATCGTGGACATCACCGATGCGGTGCGCAGATTCTGCTTCGCCTACGGCGACGGCTTGTGCAACGTGTTCGTCCCGCACGCGACGGCCGGCATCGCGATCATCGAAACCGGTGCGGGCTCCGACGACGACCTGGTCGACACGCTGGAACGGCTGCTGCCGCGCGATGGGCGCTACCGGCACGCGCACGGCTCGGATGGCCACGGCGCCGACCACGTGTTGCCGGCGATCGTCGCGCCCTCGGTGACGGTGCCGGTCGCCAGTGGCGATCCGCAGCTGGGCACCTGGCAAAGCATCGTCCTGGTCGATCTGAACCGGGACAACCCGAGGCGATCGGTGCGACTGAGCTTTCTGGAGGGTTAGCCGCCGGGCGATGGACGACACGGGGCCAGTACTCTGTGCGGTCGAAACGCGTCCTTAAGTCGGCCTCCTTGTTGTGCGGCGAATAGGCTGGGACCGTCCTCGAGGGCAAGTCGCGCGCCAGCCAGGGCGAACCAAGGCGAACAGGAAGAAGCGGAGCGAGTGCAGACACACGAGATCAGGAAGAGGTTTCTTGATCATTTCGTGAAGGCCGGCCACGCCGAGATGCCGAGCGCATCGGTGATCCTCGACGACCCCAACCTGCTTTTCGTCAACGCGGGCATGGTTCAGTTTGTGCCGTTCTTCCTGGGGCAACGCACGCCGCCGTACTCGACGGCCACCAGCATCCAGAAGTGCATCCGCACGCCCGATATCGACGAGGTGGGCATCACCACCCGGCACAACACCTTCTTCCAGATGGCCGGCAACTTCTCGTTCGGCGACTATTTCAAACGCGGAGCCATCGAACTGGCCTGGGCACTGTTGACCAACAGCGTCGCCGACGGGGGATACGGACTCGATCCGGAAAAATTATGGGCGACCGTGTATCTCGACGACGACGAAGCCGCGCAGCTGTGGCAGGAGATCGCGGGCTTGCCGATCGAGCGGATCCAGCGCCGCGGTATGGCCGACAACTACTGGTCGATGGGAATCCCCGGGCCGTGCGGGCCGTCGTCGGAGATCTACTATGACCGCGGACCCGAGTTCGGGGTCGAGGGCGGCCCCGTGGCCAACGAGGACAGGTACATCGAGATCTGGAACCTCGTCTTCATGCAGAACGAGCGCGGCGAGGGAAGCAGCAAGGAAGACTTCGAAATCCTAGGGCCGCTGCCCCGCAAGAACATCGACACCGGCATGGGCGTGGAGCGGGTCGCGTTCATCCTGCAAGGCGTTCACAACGTCTACGAGACCGACCTGCTGCGGCCGGTGATAGGGACCGTGGCCACGGTCGCCGCTCGCCCGTACGACGCCGGCAACCACGCTGACGATGTGAGATACCGCATAATCGCCGACCACAGCCGCACCGCGGCGATCCTGATCGGCGACGGGGTCAGCCCGGGCAACGACGGCCGCGGCTACGTGCTGCGCCGCCTGCTCCGCCGGGTGATCCGCTCGGCCAAACTGCTGGGGATCGACACCCCGATCGTCGGCGATCTCATGGCCACGGTGCGCGACGCGATGGGTCCGTCGTATCCCGAACTGGTCACCGACTTCGACCGGATCCGGCGTATCGCGGTTGCGGAGGAGACCGCTTTCAACCGCACTTTGGTATCGGGCTCCAAGCTGTTCGATGAAGAGGCCGCCAAGTTGTCCGGACACGGCGAGCTGACCGCGGAGGTTGCCTTCACCCTGCACGACACCCACGGATTCCCGATCGAGCTCACCCTGGAGACGGCCGCCGAGGAGGGCTTGACCGTCGATAAGGACGGCTTTCACGAGTTGATGTTGCAGCAGCGGCAGCGCGCGAAGGCCGACGCCGCCGCGCGCAAACACGCGCACGCGGACCTGACCGCATACCGGGAGTTGGTCGACGGTGGGCCCACCGAGTTCACCGGATTCGACGAATTAACCTCCGAGGCAAAGATTCTGGGCATCTTCGTCGACGGCAAGCGGGTTCCGGTGGTGGCGCACTCCTCACACGGGGAAGCCGCTCTAGCGGATCGAGTGGAACTGGTTCTGGACCGGACCCCGCTTTACGCCGAGTCGGGTGGCCAGCTCGCCGACGTGGGCACCGTCAGCGGAACCGGTTCAGGCGGGAGCGCCAGGGCCGCGGTCACCGACGTGCAGAAGATCGCCAAAACCCTTTGGGTTCATCGGGTTAACGTCGAGTCGGGGGAGTTCGTCGAGGGTGACGCCGTGGTCGCCGCGGCGGACCCGGAATGGCGCCGCGGTGCCACGCAGGGACACTCGGGTACCCACATGGTGCACGCCGCGCTGCGACAAGTGCTGGGGCCCAACGCTGTTCAGGCGGGATCGCTGAACCGGCCGGGTTACCTGCGCTTCGACTTCAACTGGCAAGGGCCGTTGACCGAAGATCAGCGCACCCAGATTGAAGAAGTGACCAACGAGGCCGTGCAGGCCGACTTCGAGGTGCACACGTTCATCGAGCAGTTCGACAAGGCCAAAGCGATGGGAGCGATGGCGCTGTTCGGCGAGAGCTATCCCGACGAAGTGCGGGTCGTGGAGATTGGCGGGCCGTTCTCGCTGGAGCTGTGCGGCGGAACGCATGTGCACAACTCGGCCCAGATAGGTCCGGTGACGCTGCTGGGCGAATCGTCGATCGGTTCGGGGGTGCGCCGGGTGGAGGCCTACGTCGGGCTGGACTCGTTCCGGCACCTGGCCAAGGAGCGTGCGCTGATGGCCGGGCTGGCGTCGTCGCTGAAGGTGCCGTCCGAAGAGGTGCCCGCCCGGGTGGCCAACCTGGTGGAACGACTCAAGGCGGCGGAGAAGGAACTCGAACGCGTACACAAGGGCGGACTCACCGCAACCGTGGCCAAGGTCGAACCGGAGCGTATCGGTAACGTCCAGGTGGTGGCGCAGCGCATGCCGGCAGCGAGGACGGCGGCCGACCTGCGCTCGGTCGTAGGCAGCATCCTGCGCAATCAAGGCAGCGATCCAGCGGTGGTTGCACTGATCTCGGAAGGCGAAGGCGGCACCGTGCCCTATGCGGTCGCCGTCAACGCGGCCGCCCAAGAACTCGGGATCAGCGCCAACGACTTGGTCAAGCAGCTTGCAATGGCCGTCGACGGCCGCGGCGGGGGTAAGGCCGACCTGGCGCAGGGCTCGGGGAAGGATCCGACCGGCATCGACGTGGCGCTTAAGGCGGTACGCGATGAGATCGATCGGGTCGGCTGAGTGGCTTCAGCACAGCACCGGCTGCCTGACCGGCCCGGCGATGCTAACCAGGACCCTGGCCGGGGCCGACGGCTCGGCGTCGACGTGGGCAGCGTGCGGATAGGCGTGGCCTGCAGCGATCCCGACGGCATCCTGGCCACCCCGGTCGAGACGGTGCGCCGTGACCGTTCCGGCAGGCACGTGCGCCGGCTGGCCGCGCTCGCCGCCGAACTGGAGGCGGTCGAGATCGTCATCGGATTACCACGGACACTGGCCGATCGAACCGGCCCGGCCGCCCAGGACGCGATCGAATTGGCCGACACGCTGGCCGCCCGCGTTGCTCCCGTTCCGGTGCGGCTCGCGGACGAGCGGTTGACCACCGTCAGCGCGCAGCGATCACTGCGCGCGGCAGGGGTGCGGAGCAAGGACCAACGGGCCGTGATCGATCAGGCGGCTGCAGTCGCGATCCTGCAGAGCTGGCTCGATGAACGCCGCGCTGGCTCTGAATCAGCGTTGAGGGCGAGGGAGATCGCCGATGGTTGACAGCGCACCGCGCGAACGGGCTGAGCCTCAGGCGGTCGGGCCGCCCCGGCACAGGATGAGCCGCGTCGACCGGCGATCACGCCGACGGGCACAACAGAGCCGTAAGCGACGGCGCCTCGTCGGCGGAGCCGCCGTCGGGCTGTTGCTCGTGGTCGTCCTGTCCGCCGCCTTCGTCGGCTTCAAGGTGTGGCATCCGTCGTCGCAGCCCGATGCCGCCGCCGACTACACCGGCACCGGCAAGCGCGACGTCGTGATTCAGGTCGAAGCCGGTGACTCGACCACCGCGGTCGGGGAGACGCTGCAGAAGCAGGGTGTGGTCGCCAGCGTTCGGGCGTTCGTCAACGCGTCGCACGGCAACTCCGCGATCTCGTCCATCCAGCCCGGCTTCTACCGAATGCGCACCGAGATCCCGGCGGCTTCGGCCGTCGGGTGGTTGACCGATCCGGGCCACCGGGTGGGCAAGCTGGTCATCCCGGAAGGCCGCCAGCTCGACGACACCGCGGATTTGAAGACCGAAGCGGTGACACCCGGAATCCTGACCCTGATATCGCGCGCCAGCTGTGTGGATCTGGACGGTAACCAGCGTTGCGTCGCGGCGGCCGACCTGCGTGCGGCGGCGGAGAAAAGCGCGCCCGCTGCGCTGTCGGTACCGGCCTGGGCGATTCAGCCGGTGACCGAACTGGGCGCCGACCATCGCCGGATCGAGGGCCTCATCGCGCCCGGCAGCTTCAATGTCGATCCGGCGGCCTCGGCCGAGAGCATCCTGGCGAATCTGATCAGCACCGGTGCGACGGAGTACGTTCAGTCCGGGTTGGAGGACACCGCCCGGTCCACGAACCTGTCGCCCTACGACATCCTGGTGGTGGCGTCGCTGGTGCAGAAGGAAGCCAGCACGCAGGATTTCTCGAAGGTGGCGCGGGTCATCTACAACCGGCTGCATGACCGCCAACCGCTCGAGTTCGATTCGACGGTGAACTATCCGCTGGACCGGCGCGAGGTGGCCACCGGCGACGCCGCCCGTGCCGACCGCACGCCGTGGAACACGTACGTTGCGTACGGGTTGCCGGCCACCGCGATCTGTTCGCCCGGCGTCGATGCGCTGCATGCCGCCGAGCATCCCGAGCCGGGTGACTGGCTGTACTTCGTCACCATCGACAAGCAGGGGACGACGCTGTTTACCAAGGACTACAAGCAGCATCTGGCGAATATCGAACTGGCTAAGCGAAACGGTGTCCTCGACAGCGTCCGCTAGCCGGGCCGCATCCAGGAGGGCGGCCGTTCTGGGCTCGCCGATCGCGCATTCCCGCTCCCCGCAACTGCATTTGGCCGCCTATCGTGCCTTGGGCCTGCACGACTGGACCTATGAGCGCATCGAGTGCGGCGCCCAGGAGCTGCCCGGCGTGGTCGGCGGATTCGGGCCCGAGTGGGTCGGCGTGTCGGTGACCATGCCGGGCAAATTCGCCGCTCTGCGATTCGCCGACGAGCACACCGAACGCGCGGACCTGGTGGGATCGGCCAACACACTGGTGCGCACGCCGGGCGGCTGGCGGGCCGACAACACCGACGTCGACGGGGTGACGGGTGCGCTGGGCCGGGCATCCGGGTGGGCGCTGGTTTGCGGGTCGGGCGGCACCGCGCCCGCGGCCGTGCTGGGGCTGGCCGAACTCGGTGTCGACGGGATCACCGTGGTGGCGCGCAATCCGGACAAGGCGGCCCGGTTGGTCGACCTTGGCGCGCGGATCGGCGTAGCGACCCGGTTCTGTGCCCTGGAGGGCCCCGGGCTGGCCGACGAGGTGGCCGGCGCCGGCGTGCTGATCAGCACCATCCCGGCCGCCGTTGGTGCCCGGTTTGCCGACACCTTCGCCACGATCCCGGTGTTGCTGGATGCGGTGTATGACCCGTGGCCCACTCCGCTGGCCGCCGCGGTGGCCGCCGCCGGCGGCCGGGTGATCAGCGGCCTGCAGATGCTGCTGCATCAGGCGTTCGCGCAGGTGGAGCAATTCACCGGGCTGCCCGCACCGCGAGAAGCGATGACTTGCGCGCTGGACGCATTGGATTAACGTGCCGCGCATGCGGCTTGGTGTGACCGTGGGTGTGGTGCTTGCCTGGCTGGTGGTGTTGAGCTGCTACGACATCCGTACGCGCCGGCTGCCCAACGCGCTGACGCTGCCCGGCGCGGCGGTGATTCTGCTGGCTGCCGGCTTCGCCGGGCGCGGCCTGCCCGCGCTGGCCGGAGCGGCGGCATTAGCTGCGGTGTATCTGTTGGTGCATCTGGCGGCGCCGGCGGCGATGGGTGCCGGGGACGTGAAGCTGGCGATCGGCCTGGGTGGGCTGGCCGGGTGTTTCGGCGTCGGGGTGTGGTTTCTGGCTGCGTTGGTCGCGCCGCTGCTGACTGCCCTGTTGGCGCTCGGGGCGCGGGCCGGCAGCGGGGCGTTGACCGTGCCGCACGGTCCGTCGATGTGTGTGGCCACCGCTGGCGCGGCGGGGCTTGCCTTGCTGGGCTAGAGCGCACGGTGACCCGTGGTCGGTTGAGCCCATGGGAGAATGGTCGGGTGTTGCGCTGGATCACCGCCGGAGAATCCCACGGCCGCGCCTTAGTGGCCGTGGTCGAAGGGATGGTCGCCGGCGTGGGTGTCACTTCCACCGAAATCGCCGACGAGCTGGCCCGCCGCCGGCTCGGCTACGGCCGGGGCGCTCGGATGGCGTTCGAACGGGACGCGGTGACCGTGCTCTCCGGGGTGCGACACGGCATCACCCTGGGCGGACCCATTGCCATCGAGATCGGCAACACCGAATGGCCGAAGTGGGAAGTCGTGATGGCGACGGATCCGGTCGATCCGTCGGAGCTGGCGGAGTCGGCACGCAATGCTCCGCTCACCCGGCCGCGGCCGGGCCATGCCGACTATGCGGGCATGCTCAAGTACGGGTTCGACGACGCCCGCCCGGTGCTGGAGCGCGCCAGCGCCCGCGAGACCGCCGCGCGCGTTGCGGCGGGCACCATCGCACGGTCGTTCCTGCGGCAGGCGCTGGGTGTCGAGGTGCTGTCACACGTCATCGCGATCGGCCCGTCGGCGCCTTATGAAGGTCCACCGCCGGGCCCCGAAGACCTGGCCGCGATCGACGCCAGCCCGGTCCGCGCCTTCGACAAGGCCGCCGAGCAAGCCATGATCAGCGAGATCGAGGCGGCCAAGAGGGACGGCGACACCCTCGGGGGCGTGGTGGAGGTCGTGGTGCCGGGCCTGCCGATCGGGTTGGGCTCGTTCACGAGCGGCGACAACCGGCTCGACAGCCAGCTGGCCGCTGCCGTCATGGGCATACAGGCGATCAAAGGCGTCGAGATCGGCGATGGTTTCGAGACTGCGCGCCGCCGCGGCAGTCATGCCCACGACGAGATGTACCCGGGGCCGGACGGCGTCGTCCGATCGACCAACCGGGCCGGTGGCCTCGAAGGCGGCATGACCAACGGCCAGGCACTGCGCGTGCGCGCCGCGATGAAGCCGATCTCCACCGTGCCGCGGGCGCTGGCCACCGTCGACATGGCCACCGGCGACGAGGCCGTCGCCATCCACCAGCGCTCGGACGTGTGCGCGGTGCCGGCCGCCGGAGTCGTGGTCGAGACCATGGTGGCGCTGGTGCTGGCCCGCGCGGCGCTGCAGAAGTTCGGTGGCGATTCGCTGACCGAAACCCGCCGCAACATCGAGGCGTACCAGCGTGCGGTAGCTGAGCGGGAAACGCCGGCCACCCGGGCTCAGGTCCGCCAGGGGTAGGCGCAGATGACACCCAAGGCAGTACTCGTGGGTTTGCCGGGGTCCGGCAAATCAACCATCGGTAGGCGGCTGGCCAAGGCGCTCGGGGTCAGCATGCTCGACACCGACGCGGCAATCGAGGAGCTGACCGGCCGAACCATCGCGGACATCTTCGCCACCGATGGGGAGCAGGAGTTCCGTCGCATCGAAGAGGGCGTGGTGCGCACGGCGCTGGCCGAGCACGACGGTGTCGTGTCGCTGGGTGGCGGCGCTGTCACCAGCTCAGGGGTGTGTGAGGCGCTGGTCGGTCACACCGTCGTCTATCTGGAAATCAGTGCCGGCGAAGGCGTGCGACGCACCGGCGGCAACACTGCGCGGCCGTTGCTGGCGGGGCCCGACCGGGCGGCCAAATACCGCGACCTGATGGCGAAACGGGCTCCGCTGTACCGGCGCGTCGCGACCCTTCGGGTCGACACCAACCGGCGCAATCCCGGGGCGGTGGTCCGCTACATCGTGTCCCGGCTGCAGGGTTCCGGGCCGGCGGTCACGCCTTCCCTCGAGGTCACCAAATGACCGGTATCACTTCACCGGTCACCGTGACAGTGGCCGTCGATCCGCCCTACCCGGTGGTGATCGGCACCGGATTGCTCAACGAGTTGAACGAACTCCTTTCCAGCAAGCATCGAGTCGCGATCCTGCACCAACCCGTATTGACCCAGACCGCGGAGGCGATCCGTTGCCACCTGGCCGAAAAGGGCGTCGACGCGCACCGCATCGAAATTCCCGACGCCGAGGCCGGCAAGGATCTGGCCGTCGTCGCATTCATCTGGGAAGTATTGGGCCGCATCGGAATCGGCCGCAAAGACGCGCTGGTCAGCCTCGGCGGCGGGGCGGCCACCGACGTCGCGGGGTTCGCGGCGGCCACCTGGCTGCGCGGGGTTTCGATCGTCCATGTGCCCACCACATTGCTCGGAATGGTCGACGCCGCCGTCGGCGGCAAGACCGGCATCAACACCGACGCGGGCAAGAACCTGGTCGGCGCGTTTCATCAGCCGCTCGCGGTCCTCGTCGACCTGACGACGCTGGAAACGTTGCCGCGCAACGAAATCGTCTGCGGAATGGCCGAAGTGGTCAAGGCGGGCTTCATTGCCGACCCGGTCATCCTGGACCTCATCGAAGCCGACCCGCAGGCCGCCCTGGACCCGAAAGGTGATGTGCTGGCCGAGCTGGTCCGGCGCGCGATCGCCGTCAAAGCAAAGGTCGTCGCCGCCGACGAGAAGGAATCTGAGCTGCGCGAAATCCTGAACTACGGGCACACTTTGGCACACGCGATCGAGCGCCGGGAACGCTATCAGTGGCGGCACGGCGCTGCCGTATCAGTGGGCCTGGTGTTCGCCGCGGAACTGGCCAGGCTTACCGGGCGGCTCGACGACGCCACCGCCGAACGGCACAGGGCCATTCTGGCATCACTCGGGCTACCGGTCAGCTACGACGCCGACGCGATGCCGCAGTTGTTGGAATACATGGCCGGGGACAAGAAAGCCCGGGCGGGCGTACTCCGGTTCGTGGTGCTGGACGGCCTGGCCAAGCCGGGCCGGTTGGTCGGACCAGATCCGTCGCTGCTGGCGGCGGCTTACACAGGCGTAGCGGGACTGGAGGCGTCATGACGGTCACCGTCAACGTCATCAACGGTCCCAACCTGGGCCGGCTGGGCCGGCGTGAGCCGGATGTCTACGGGGATACCACCCACGATCAGCTGGCCGCACTGATCGAGCGTGAGGCAGCTGCGTTGGGGCTCAAAGCTGTCGTGCGGCAAAGTGATAGCGAAGCTGAGCTGCTGGACTGGATCCATCTGGCGGCGGACGCGGGCGAGCCGGTGATTCTCAACGCCGGTGGCCTCACCCACACGTCGGTGGCACTGCGCGACGCCTGCGCCGAACTACGCGCGCCCCTGATCGAGGTACACATCTCCAATGTTCATGCCCGCGAGGAGTTTCGGCGGCATTCCTACCTCAGCCCGATCGCGACCGGGGTCATCGTCGGGCTGGGCATCCAGGGTTACCTGCTTGCGCTGCGCTACCTGGCCGACACGAAGGACTGAGAGCTAGTCCTTTTCGGATTCCGGGCCCGACCAGGTTGCCGAAGAACCGGGCCACGCGGGCTTCGGGTCGGTGTGCGTCGGGATAACTTCCGTTTTTGCAGCCTCGTCGCTCGTAGCGATCGTTTCGGTGGGGGCGTCGCGCTTGATCGTGGGGATCACCTCGGTGGCTGCCTCACGCTCGGGGATTTCGCGTTCTGCCGTGGCCACTGCCGTACCCGCGGTGGCCCGCGCCCCGTCGTGTACCCCGCCGTTCTCTAGGGCCACCTCCCCGGTTGGAGCGTCATCGCGCACGGCGGTGAACACATCGGTATCGGCTCGCTCGCCCTGAGCTGCACCTGCCCCGGGAGCCGGGGGATTGCGGTCCACCCGCCAGCGGCCGATAGCCACACCGATAACCCCAGGCAGGAAAACAGCCAGCGCAGTGAAGGCCGCGAATGTCGTCAGCTCGCTGATCAGACCGCCCGTGTAGAGCCCGTCGTACAACAGCGCGATCAGCCAGGAGACGGCGCCGCTGAGGACGCCCGCCAGCAGTCCGGCCAGCAGCCAGGTCATCGCCAGATCCTGGCGGCGGTCCGGGTCGGGATTAGCCACGGCGTCGGCGCGGCCATCCAAAAAGCCCCAGAAGCCGACACCGAGGACAAACAGGAGCAGCAGCACCAGGCTGGCCAGTCCGGCCTGCGTCTGCCAGGCGTTGATCACCACACCCTGGATCAAACGGACGACAACCATAACCGCGGCGAATACCAGCCCACGCAGCATCCAAGACCTCATGGGCATTCAGAGTAGCGAGTACCGTCAAGGGTCGTGACATATTCCCAGCGGCGAGACAACCTAAAAGCGCAAATTGGGGCCAGCGGGCTGGATGCGATGCTGGTCACAGACCTGGTCAACGTGCGGTACCTGTCGGGATTTACCGGGTCCAACGGCGCGTTACTGGTATTCGTAGATGATCGCGATGCGGTGCTGGCCACTGACGGTCGCTACCGCACCCAGGCCGCCGAGCAAGCGCCGACGCTAGAGATCGCCATCGAGCGGGCGCTAGGGCGCCACCTGGCCGGCCGGGCCGCTGACGGCGGCGTTCGAAAACTGGGCTTCGAAAGCAATGTGGTCACCGTCGACGGCTTTGACGCGCTGAACAGCGAGCTGGACGAACGCAAGTCGGGCTTAGAGACAAGCACTGTGGTAGGCACCAAGCTGGTGCGGGCCGCCGGCACTGTCGAGGCCCTGCGCGAGATCAAAGACGCCGGTGAGCTCGCGCTGCTGCGGCTGGCCTGCGAGGCGGCCGACACCGCGCTGGCCGATCTGATCGAGCGCGGCGGGCTGCGGCCCGGTCGCACCGAACGTGCGGTGGCGCGCGAGCTGGAGGCCTTGATGCTCGACCACGGGGCCGATGCGATCTCGTTCGAGACCATTGTTGCGGCAGGGCCGAATTCGGCGATCCCGCACCACCGGCCGACCGATGCGGTGCTGGCGAAGGGCGATTTCGTCAAGATCGACTTCGGCGCGCTGGTGGCCGGCTATCACTCCGACATGACCCGCACTTTCGTGCTGGGCAAGGCCGCCGACTGGCAGCTCGAGATCTATGCGCTGGTCGCCGATGCGCAACGGGCCGGCCGCGAGGCGCTGCACCCCGGGGCCAGTCTGCGTGACGTGGACGGCGCGGCGCGCCAGCTGATCGTCGACGCGGGCTACGGCGAACATTTCGGCCACGGGTTGGGGCACGGCGTTGGCTTGCAGATCCACGAAGCGCCGGGAATTGGAGCCACGTCCGCCGGCTCGCTGCTTGCGGGCTCCGTGGTCACCGTGGAGCCCGGCGTGTATTTGCCCGGCCGTGGTGGTGTCCGCATCGAGGACACGTTGGTGGTGGGCTCTGAGCCAGAGTCGGCGGAATTGCTCACCCGGTTCCCCAAAGAACTGGCAATAATCCAAGGCTAAAAAACCGTCCTCGGCGGGGCGGGGCGTCAGGTCGCCGGGCTGCTTGCCGGCCTGCTTCGGGCCGTCCCGTTTTGACGGCCCCATTCGATGCGGTCAAGCATCTCGCGTAAGTCTTCAAGGTCCGCGTTTGAGTGAGTGGTTGGATTGGTTGTCTCGCGACCAACGCGCCGCAGGACGTAACCGCACGTACGGTCGCAGAAGATCTCGAAACCCAGCTTTTCTGCTCGCGCGGTCAAATCGAAAAGTTCTTCCTCGTCAACGACGCACAATTTATGTTTCTCTTCCGTCTTCGTTCGGCGGCACCTTTCGCTGTTGACACGTCTATCTGCGGTAAGAAGTTCATCGCGGTCCTGAGCCATTTCGGAGGCCCGGTCGTGCAGACGTCGGCGCGGTTACAGGTTCAACCCGGGTAAGCTCCACGGGATACCTGCTGTGCTCGCACGACGTCAGGTAGAGCCCGATGATCCCCCGGGCGAAAGTTAATTCATCAAGAGCTCGCAATCCTGTAGGAGATTCACGACCGTGGCAAGCACTGCCGACTTCAAGAACGGCCTCGTCCTGGTAATCGACGGACAGCTGTGGACGATTACCGAGTTCCAGCACGTCAAACCCGGTAAGGGCCCGGCCTTTGTGCGCACCAAGCTGAAGAANNGTGCTCTCGGGCAAGGTGGTCGACAAGACGTACAACGCGGGCGTCAAGGTGGAGACAGCCACGGTCGACCGGCGCGACGCCACGTACCTTTACCGCGACGGCACTGACTTCGTGTTCATGGACTCCGAGGACTACGAGCAACACGCACTTCCGGAGTCCCTGGTCGGTGACGCGGCGAACTTCCTGTTGGAGGGCCTGCCGGTCCAGGTCGCGTTCAGTGAGGGTGCGCCGCTGTACCTGGAGCTCCCGGTGACGGTCGAGCTGATCGTGTCGCACACCGATCCCGGCTTGCAGGGCGACCGGTCCAGCGCGGGCACCAAGCCGGCCACCATGGAGACCGGTGCGCAGATCAACGTTCCGCTGTTCATCAACACCGGGGACAAGCTGAAGGTGGATTCCCGCGACGGGAACTACTTGGGCCGCGTAAACGCGTGAGCAAACCCGCGAGGCCTGTTAAAGGACGCCACCAGGCCCGCAAGCGTGCCGTTGACCTATTGTTCGAAGCCGAGGCCCGTGGGCTGAGCGCGGTGGAGATCGTCGACGTTCGCACCGCGCTCGCGGAAGCGAAGCAGGACGTGGCACCGCTGAACCCGTACACGGAGACGGTGGCTCGCGGCGTCAGCGAACACGCTGCGCACATCGACGACCTGATCAGCTCGCATCTGCAGGGATGGACGCTGGACCGACTGCCCGCGGTGGATCGCGCAATTCTGCGGGTCGCGGTGTGGGAGTTGCTTTACCACGAGGACGTGCCGGAGGCGGTCGCCGTCGACGAGGCCGTCCAACTGGCCAAGGAGCTGTCCACCGACGAATCGCCCAGCTTCATCAACGGCGTGCTCGGGCAGGTCATGCTGGTGGCGCCGCAGATCAGGGCGGCCGCGCGAGCGGTCCGTCCCGCCGACGGGAAACAGAGCACCNNCTGGCTGCGACGGTGGTGCTCGGTGCCGTCGTATGCGCCGCGTACGGGCTGACCATCGTCGCGTCGGCGCTGTCGATTTACGCGCTGGGTGTTGGCGCCTGGCTGTATCACTGCGTCGAACGGCTGATCCTGGCGCGTCGCATCAGCACGGTTCGTTCGGCGGCCAAGCCGCTGCAGCCGCTGCTTCCGGTGATGGTCGCCCTGATGGCTTTGACGCAGGCCGTGGTGCGTTCGCTCAACGACGTCACCGAGTTGCCGGCGCGGCTTAGGCGTTGATGACGGCGAGTGTGCTTGCAGGGTGGTAATTTTGGCGATTTCCCGCCCTAGACGCACGTTCGAGGGCGGTGTGGGTCGGTTAGCGCAGGGCCTTGGCGTACAGCAAGCTGTCTTGCGGTTCGGGCCCCATGGTGGGGTAGACGGCGTGACGGGCCAGCTGGCCCTCCAGCGCGAAACCGGCGCGCTGCAGCAGCCGCGCCGATCGCTCGTTGTCGACGTGCGTGGTGGCCCAGACGCGGTAGACGTTGCGGTCGGCCTGCAGCGCCGTCGTCAGCATGTCGAGCACCTCGGGCATGTAGCCCTTGCCCCACCATCGCCGGCCGATGCAGTAACCGATCTCGACGGAGTGCCGCACCGGGCGACGGCAGCTGGCCATCCCGATGACGTCGCCGCTGTTGCGCAACGTGATCGCCCAGGTCCGATCGTCGTCGCTGATGTTGAGCTTTTCGGTGATCACCCGCCGCGTTGCCGACACGTCGGGATGCGGCGTCCACAGCAAGTACTTGGTGACCTCGGGATCGCGAGCGACCCTCTGGAAGATCGCGCCGGCGTCCTCGATCGTGGGCGGTCGCAACACGAGCCGCGTCCCGTCGATGCACCCGGGTGGATAGTCGACCATTCTCGTTAGAAGCCGAGTGCGCGATAGGTGTTACGGACGAACTTTGGTTGCGCCGTGCGCAGTTTCGCCAGTGATGTGTTGCCCGCGACGGCGGTTGCCGCGTCCACACTCAGGTCGGGACAATTCTGAATCAGATACAGCAGGATCAAGTCGTCAGCGGCCGGGTCCGCCTGCCACCACGTCCCGTATGCCCCGGGCCAGCTGAAAGTTCCCAAGCCGCCCGGCCCGAAGATCGGCGCGGATTTCGCCGGATTGGTCACCACCGAGAGGTTCAGCCCGAACCCACGACCGATCCAGTGCGGTGCCCCCAGAAAGTCATGCTGCTTCTGCTCGGTGGTGAGCCGGTCGGTGCGCATCAGCCGCGCCGACTCTTCCGACAGCACCCGCACGCCGTCGATCGTCCCGCCGGCAAGCAGCATCCGCACGAACCGCAGGTAGTCATCGGCGGTCGACCACAACCCGCCGCCGGCGTTGCAGAAGGTGGGCGGCTTGATGTGCGGGGGGCCCATCACGTCGTGGCGCAACTGATTTTCTTCGTCGAGCCGGTACATGGTCGCGGCGCGGTACCGGGTTTCGGCCGATACGAAGAACCCGGTGTCGGGCATCCCCGCCGGGCCCAGGATGCGTTCGTCGAGAACCTGGTGGAACGGCTTGTCCTCGACGCGGGACGCGATGACGCCCAGCAGATCGATGGAGTGGCTGTAGGTGACTCGGTCGCCGGGTTGATGCACCAGGGGGAGCGCGGCCAGTTCGGTCAGCCAGGCATCCGAGCCCTGATTGAAAGGCAGCCGCAGATAGGCCCGCGAGATCGGCCCGGACACCGAGAATCCGTAGGCCAGGCCGCTGGTGTGGGTCAGCAGATCCTCGAGCAGGATGGCGCGGCGCGCCGGATGCGTGCGGTCCAGCGGACCGTGTGGGTCGTCCAGCACCTCGACATCGGCCAGCTCCGGCGCCCAGCGCGCGATCGGGTCCTTGAGCGCGAGCTTTCCCTCGTCGACCAGGCTCATCACCGCGGCCACCGTGACCGGTTTGGTCATTGACGCGATGCGAAACAGCGTGTCTCGCTGCATCGGCAGGCCCGCATCGACATCCCGATAGCCGATCTCGTTGACCTGCAACATTTCGCCGCGCTGCCAGACCATGGTGACCGCGCCCGCCAGCAGGCCCGCGTCGCATACCTCGCGAATGGCGGCCTGGTTACCCTCGAGATTCATCTGGTTCAGGTTAGCCGCCGGCCTGCGGCACCCAACTCAAGCTCCCGGGTGAAGTGTGCCGAAGGGGTTCCACTGGCGCGAGAGTGCACGTCTGTACGGCAATTACGGCGTGTTGCCGTACAGACACGCACGGTCGGCGGCACCATAATCAGGCGCGCTGCGCCCGGACGTACCAGAACGCCATCTCGATTTCGGTGCCGTCATCTTCGCGGCGCCAGGTGGTTGGCTCCAGCGATTGGATATCCCAGGCCGCGCCGCCAAGGACGTCGCGCAGCGTCTGCTCGGACACCGCTGGCCGCGGCCACTCCTCGTCAACCGGGTTGGCGTCGGAGAAGCAGCTGATCAACAGCGTGGCGTCCGGCCTGGTGGCCCGGTGGGCCGCAGCGGCGTAGCTGCGCTTGCCGTCGTCATCGAGGCGGCGAGGTTGGCTGAACAAACGAACGGAGGTGACGGCGAGTCTGGTGATCCGGTGCGCCGGCCTCGCCGTCGGTGTGTGTGCCGCGCGTGTAGTCGCCTTGCCACTCCACTCGCTCTCCCGCGGCGACCCTCGCTAACTGCTCCATCTGCTTTTCCGCGTCACGTGAGCGGAGGAAAAACTCATGCTGGCGCTGCAAATCTTCATCAGACTCGATAAGCCTGAGTTCGGGGGCGAACTCTTCGAGCTCGGCGCGGCGCTGCGGGACGATCATGCAGATCGGCTCATCGACCTCGAATCGCACCGGCATCAGTTTGCGGGTGAGTTTCCAGCTCATGCTGAAACTCGCACTTGCCCAGTCGGTTTCGACTATGCCCTCTAACGGGCACACGGCATCCTTTGGATAGTTTGCGGGTCCGCGGACCAACAGGTTGTAGCCCGGCGGGGTGCGAAACAACAGCGGCAACTTCCAGGTCAGAATGCCGTTACCGAAATGGCTGAGGGGCAAGTACTGACCGGTATCGCGCCTGTCGGGTGTGATCTTCACATCCACGTCGTTTGCCTGACCCATCCACGTAGCGGTGAACGCGGATGGATTGCGCAGCTCCCAGCCGCTTTGGTTGGCGATGAGCATCGGCAAGCACCGACTAGGCCACCCCTCGCGAGTGTCTGACATCCACTTCCGGCTCACCGGTGCCGGGGTAATCTGCGGCGCGTCATCGCGGGTGATGTATCCGATCAGTGGACGCGCCGGGCTGTCGGACTTGTTACTCATCCGATAGAGATTAGTTGGGGACACCGGTTGCCACAGACCTTGGAATCCCTTCGCGCAGAAACATGGCCCAAGTAGCGGATTCTTGGCAAAGAATCAGAGCCTGTCATTTTCGCCAAGGTAGCTCGCAATGCTAGGCTGCGCGGCAGTCGACATCCTTTAACGATCCGTCCCGAGAGGCGGAGAAGGAGGTCTGGAAAAAGCCATGTCTCGCATGGGTGCCGTGGGCGATGCCGCTTTTGGCGGTGAATCGCGGGAATTGATGTCCGCGGCCGATGTCGGTCGGACCATTTCGCGCATTGCGCATCAGATCATCGAAAAGACCGCCTTGGATGATCGAAGTCGGCCAGCGCCGCGGGTGGTGCTGCTGGGCATCCCGACCCGAGGTGTAATCCTGGCCGAACGCCTGGCCACCAACATCCGCGAGTACAGCGGCGTGGACGTCGCGCGCGGCGCTCTCGATATCACGCTGTACCGAGACGACCTGATGAGCAAGCCGCCGCGTCCACTGGGGACGACATCGATCCCAGCCGGCGGCATCGACGACGCGCTGGTAATCCTGGTGGACGACGTGCTGTACTCCGGGCGCTCGGTGCGCTCGGCCCTGGACGCGCTGCGCGACGTGGGCCGGCCGCGCGCCGTGCAACTGGCCGTGCTGGTCGACCGTGGCCACCGCGAACTGCCGGTCCGGGCCGACTATGTGGGCAAGAACGTGCCGACCTCGCGTGACGAGAGCGTGCATGTGCAGCTCAGCGAGCACGACGATCGCGACGGCGTGGTCATCTCGAGGGACGGCACCTCATGACCAGACACCTGCTGGCCGCCGGCGATTTGAGTCGCGACGACGCCACCGCCATCCTCGACGACGCCGACCGGTTCGCGCAGGCACTCGTCGGTCGGGAGGTCAAGAAGCTACCCACACTGCGTGGGCGCACCGTCATCACGATGTTTTATGAAAACTCAACCCGCACCCGGGTTTCGTTCGAGGTGGCGGGCAAGTGGATGAGCGCCGACGTGATCAACGTCAGTGCATCGGGATCGTCAGTGAGTAAGGGGGAGTCCCTGCGGGACACCGCGCTGACGCTGCGCGCCGCCGGGGCGGACGCGCTGATCATCCGGCACCCGGCGTCGGGTGCCGCGAAGCTACTCGCCGACTGGACCGCCCATGGCGATGACGGGCCCTCGGTGATCAACGCCGGGGACGGCACCCATGAGCACCCGACGCAGGCGCTGCTGGATGCGCTGACCATCCGGCAGCGGCTCGGCGGCATCGAGGGCCGGCGCATTGTGATCGTCGGCGACATCCTGCACAGCCGGGTCGCCCGCTCCAACGTGATGCTGTTGCACACTCTGGGCGCCGAGGTGGTGCTGGTGGCGCCGCCGACGCTGTTGCCGGCCGGCGTCGAGGGCTGGCCGGTCACGGTGTCCAACGACTTCGATGCCGAGTTGCCCGCCGCCGACGGGGTGCTGATGTTGCGGGTTCAGGCGGAGCGGATGAACGGCGGCTTCTTCCCGTCCGTGCGCGAGTATTCGTCCCTCTACGGGCTTTCCGAACGCCGCCAGGCTATGCTGCCCGGCCACGCCGTGGTACTACACCCGGGACCGATGCTGCGTGGCATGGAGATCGCGTCTTCGGTGGCCGACTCATCCCAATCTGCCGTGCTGCAACAGGTTTCCAACGGTGTGCATGTCCGAATGGCGGTGTTGTTCCATGTGCTGGTCGGCACGGGATCGGCGGACAAAGAGGGTAGAGAGGGCGCTGCATGAGCGTGCTGCTTCGCGGGGTCCGGCTGTACGGCGAAGGAGACCGCGTCGACGTGCTGGTCGATGACGGCCAGATCGCCGCTATCGGGGCTGGTCTTGAGATCCCCGATTTGGCGGACGTCATCGATGCCACCGGTCATGTGCTGCTACCCGGGCTGGTCGACCTGCACACCCACCTGCGCGAGCCCGGCCGTGAATATGCCGAAGATATCGAGACCGGTTCGGCGGCAGCGGCTTTAGGCGGCTACACGGCGGTTTTCGCAATGGCCAACACCACCCCGGTCGCCGATAGCCCGGTGGTCACCGACCATGTCTGGCATCGCGGCCAGCAGGTCGGTCTGGTCGACGTGCACCCGGTCGGTGCGGTCACCATCGGACTGGCCGGAACCGAGCTCACCGAGATGGGCATGATGGCCGCCGGTGCCGCGCAGGTACGGATGTTCTCCGACGACGGCATCTGCGTGCACGACCCGCTGGTGATGCGCCGCGCCCTGGAGTACGCCACGGGGCTTGGGGTGTTGATCGCCCAGCATGCCGAGGAGCCCAGGCTTACCGTCGGCGCCGTCGCACACGAAGGGCCGACGGCGGCCAGGCTCGGCCTCGCGGGCTGGCCGAGGGCCGCCGAGGAATCGATCGTCGCCCGCGACGC
>PLSK01000072.1:31342-35722 GCA_003165155.1 Mycobacterium sp.
CGCGAAGCCGCCGATGCGATCGCGTTGCGTCAAGCGTTGGCCGAGGGGGTAATCGACTGTGTGGCCACCGATCATGCCCCGCACGCCGAACACGAGAAGTGCGTCGAATTCTCCGCGGCGCGTCCCGGCATGCTGGGCCTGCAGACGGCGCTGTCGGTGGTAGTTCAGACGATGGTGGTGCCGGGCCTGCTGAGCTGGCGCGATGTCGCCCGGGTGATGAGCGAGAATCCGGCCCGCATCGTGGGGTTGCCCGATCATGGCCGGCCGCTGGAGGTGGGTGAGCCGGCGAATCTGACCGTGGTGGACCCTGATGCCACCTGGACGGTGGCCGGTCCCGAACTGGCCAGTCGGTCGGCCAACACACCATATGAGTCGATGACGTTGCCCGCCACGGTGACCGCGACCCTGCTACGCGGGAAGTTCACGGCTCGGAATGGAAAGAGTCCGGCATGAACTCGGGCACGCTGGTGGGGTCGCTGATCTTCGCGGCCGTGCTAGTGGTGGCGATAGCGGTCGCGATCCAGCTGATGATGCTCGGGTGGCGACGTCGGGCGCGGCGGCAGTCCGAGCTGATCGGCAACCTGCCCGATGTGCCCGACCAGGTGGGCGGCGCGACCGCCACCATCCGCGGCGTTTACGTCGGGTCCACGCTGGCGCCAGCGTGGAACGACCGGGTCACCGCAGGTGA
Organism: Mycobacterium sp.; assembly: GCA_003165155.1. Taxonomy (GTDB): domain Bacteria; phylum Actinomycetota; class Actinomycetes; order Mycobacteriales; family Mycobacteriaceae; genus Mycobacterium. Next base: position 32,031 of record PLSK01000072.1, read on the forward strand.
TCTCGGCTACCGCAGCAAAGCTGCGCTTACCCGCTACCCCGAAGGAATAATGCTGGAACGCATCCGTGCCAACCCGATTTGGATTCCGCAGGAATCGATTGCGGCCGTTCGTGCCGAGCGCGGCATCGCCGGCAAGGTCGCCGCCCGCAATGGGATATTGGCGATCCGGTGGAGGCTGCCGTCGGGCGTCGAGATTGACACCGGATTTCGGGCCGGCAACCGCAGTGAATACGAGGATTGGCTTCGGGAGTGGCCGGAATGCCGGCCGGAGCCCCAAGAGGGAGGCGGCGAGTGACGAATAAGGCCCTGCTGGTACTCGAAGACGGCCGCGTCTTCACCGGGACGCCGTTCGGCGAAATCGGCCAAACGCTGGGCGAAGCCGTGTTCAGCACCGGCATGTCCGGCTACCAGGAGACGCTGACCGATCCGAGTTATCACCGGCAGATCGTGGTGGCCACCGCGCCCCAGATCGGCAACACCGGCTGGAACGACGAGGACGCCGAGAGCCGCGGCGACAAGATCTGGGTCGCCGGCTACGCGGTGCGCGACCCGTCGCCGGTTGCCTCCAACTGGCGTGCCACCGGCACGCTGGAGGACGAGCTGGTTCGCCAGCACGTCGTCGGGATCGCCGGCATTGACACCCGGGCGGCGGTGCGGCATCTGCGTAGTCGCGGCTCGATGAAGGCCGGAGTGTTCTCAGGTGCGGCGCTGGCCGATCCTGCCCAACTGGTGGAACGGGTTCGGGGCCAGCAGTCGATGCTGGGTGCCGATCTGGCCGGCGAGGTCAGCACACCGGGCAGCTATGTGGTGGAACCCGATGGCCCGCAACGGTTTACCGTCGCCGCGCTGGACCTGGGGATCAAGACCAACACCCCGCGAAACTTCGCCCGGCGAGGAATCCGCAGCCATGTGCTGCCGGCGTCGACGACCTTTGAACAGATCGCCGAAATCAAACCGCACGGCGTGTTCCTGTCCAACGGCCCCGGCGACCCGGCCACCGCCGATCACATCGTCGCGCTCACGCGCGAGGTGCTGGGCGCCGGAATCCCGTTATTCGGAATCTGTTTCGGCAATCAGATCCTGGGCCGGGCGCTGGGCCTGTCGACCTACAAGATGGTCTTCGGCCACCGCGGGATCAACATCCCGGTCATCGACCACGCCACCGGCCGAGTCGCGGTGACCGCGCAGAACCACGGCTTCGCGCTGGAAGGGGAGGCGGGGCAGTCCTTCGACACTCCGTTCGGCCGCGCCGTCGTCAGCCACACCTGCGCCAACGACGGGGTGGTGGAAGGCGTCAGACTCGGCGACGGGCGGGCATTTTCGGTGCAGTACCACCCGGAGGCGGCCGCGGGTCCGCACGATGCGGAATACCTGTTCGACCAATTCGTCGATCTGATGGCAGGCCGGCAATGACGCCGCATCGCGCGAGCGCGCGTGTCGGTACGGCGACACGCCGTAATTGCCGTACAAATGCGCGCTCTCGCGCCAGTAGCGGAAGGGGACGCTAGTGCCGCGTCGCACCGACTTACGCCACGTGCTGGTGATCGGCTCGGGGCCCATCATCATCGGGCAGGCCTGCGAGTTCGACTACTCCGGTACTCAGGCGTGCCGGGTGCTGCGCGCCGAGGGATTGCAGGTCAGCCTGGTCAACTCCAACCCGGCCACCATCATGACGGACCCCGAGTACGCCGACTTCACCTACGTCGAGCCCATCACACCGGCTTTCGTCGAACGGGTGATCGCCCAGCAGGCCGAGCGCGGCAACAAGATCGACGCACTACTGGCCACCCTGGGCGGCCAGACCGCGCTCAACACCGCCGTCGCGCTGTACGAGAATGGGGCGCTGGAACGCTACGGCGTGGAGCTTATCGGCGCCGACTTCGAAGCGATCCAGCGCGGCGAGGACCGGCAGCGGTTCAAAGACATCGTCGCCAAGGTCGGCGGTGAATCTGCTCTTAGCCGAGTGTGTTTCACCATGGATGAGGTCCGCGAGACGGTTGGGGCGCTGGGCTTGCCGGTCGTGGTCCGGCCCAGCTTCACCATGGGTGGGCTGGGTTCGGGTATGGCGCATTCCGCCGAAGAGGTCGACCGGATGGCCGGCGCCGGTCTGGCAGCGTCACCGAGCGCCAACGTGCTGATCGAGGAATCGATCTACGGCTGGAAGGAATTCGAGCTCGAGCTGATGCGCGACGGCCACGACAACGTGGTGGTGGTGTGCTCGATCGAGAACGTCGACCCGATGGGTGTGCACACCGGGGACTCGGTCACCGTCGCGCCGGCCATGACGCTGACCGATCGGGAATACCAGCGGATGCGCGATCTCGGCATCGCGATTCTGCGTGAGGTCGGCGTGGACACCGGTGGCTGCAACATCCAGTTCGCCATCAACCCGGTCGACGGCCGGCTGATCGTCATCGAGATGAACCCGCGGGTCTCCCGATCGAGCGCGTTGGCGTCCAAAGCCACCGGCTTTCCGATCGCCAAGATCGCCGCCAAGCTGGCCATCGGCTACACCCTCGACGAGATCGTCAATGACATCACCAAGGAGACGCCGGCCTGCTTCGAACCCACCCTGGACTACGTCGTGGTCAAGGCACCACGGTTCGCCTTCGAGAAGTTCCCCGGTGCCGATCCGACCCTGACCACCACGATGAAATCCGTCGGCGAAGCAATGTCGTTGGGCCGCAACTTCGTCGAGGCGCTCGGCAAGGTGATGCGGTCACTGGAGACCAGCCGTGCGGGCTTTTGGACCAAGCCCGATCCCGAGGGCGACGTAGAGGACGTGCTGACCCGGCTGCTGACCCCGACCGAAGGCCGGCTCTATGACATCGAACTCGCGCTGCGCCAAGGCGCTTCGGTGACTCGGGTGGCCGCGGCTAGCGGGGTGGACCCGTGGTTCGTCGCGCAGATCGGCGAGTTGGTCAAGCTGCGCGCCGAGTTGATCGACGCCCCCGTGCTCGACGCCGACCTGCTGCGGCGTGGCAAGAACAACGGGCTGTCGGACGGCCAGATCGCAGCGCTTCGACCGGAATTGGCCGGGGAGAACGGTGTGCGCTCGTTGCGTAACCGGCTGGACATCCACCCGGTCTTCAAGACGGTGGATACCTGCGCGGCGGAGTTCGAGGCCAAGACGCCGTACCACTACAGCAGCTATGAAATGGACCCCGCCGCCGAGACCGAGGTGGCGCCGCAGGCCGAGAAGCCCAAGGTGTTGATCCTGGGGTCTGGACCCAACCGGATCGGCCAGGGCATCGAGTTCGACTACAGCTGCGTGCACGCGGCCTGGGCGCTGCGTGAAGCCGGCCGTTCGCCGGTCGTGGTCAACAACAATCCCGAAACGGTCTCGACCGACTTCGACATCTCCGACGTGCTGGTCTTCGAGCCGCCGGGCGCCGACGAAGTGGAAGCGGCCTATCGCGCGACCGGCGCCGCCGGCGTCATGCTCGCGTTCGGGGGACAGACCGCGATCAATCTCGCGGGCGAGCTCAGCCGGCGCGGCGTGCGCATCGTCGGAAGCGACCGCGGAAGCCTCGACATGGCCGAGGATCGCGAACAATTCGACGCCGCCCTCGCGCGCCTGGGCGTCGCACGCCCCGAGGGCCGCGCCGCCCGCAGTTTCCGTGAGGCGCGCGCCATCGCGCGCGAACTCGGCTTTCCCGTCCTCGTTCGGCCGTCGTTCGTGCTCGGCGGGC
>PLSK01000264.1 GCA_003165155.1 Mycobacterium sp.
GCGGGACCACCGCGCTTGATCAGGCGGGTGTTCGCGCTGCCGTTGAGTACCCGGGTCGCTAAGGCCACGTCACTCGTGCGCCGCACTGCATCGCGTTTGCTGATGAGCATCGGAACCAAGACGAACAGCCAGAGCACCACGAGAGATATCCACAACAACGACTGGGGGATGCTTGGCATGATGACCTGCTCCTTTCCCCGCGCGGTCGATGGGGTGGCCGACGCGGCCGGGTCAATGCGACCAGGACAATTACACACCTGTAATTTGCGTCTCACAAGCACCAAACGTCACTCGTGTCGCGCCTGCCACACTTGTTTGGCCAAGCTGTTTCCAAAAAGTGGCCCGCGACGGCGGTCCGAGTCGGCCTTGGAACACTGCTTTTCGGCCCGCGAAGCTCCCGGTTAGGCCCAGCTAGCGAGCCCGGCGCGCACCAGGGTTGATGCCACCGATCCGTACACCTCTTCCACGGTGATGCCCATCAACAGGTGGTCGCGCCACGCGCTGTCGACGTCGAGGTAGCGACGCAATAGGCCCTCTTCGCGGAACCCAACCTTTGCCAGCACGGCCCGGCTCGCCGCGTTCTCCGGCCGCACGGTGGCCTCGACCCGATGCAACATGACCGGACCAAAGCAATGGTCGAGCCCCAGCGCCAACGCGCCGGTCGCCACCCCACCTCCGGTCGCCGATCTCGACACCCAGTAGCCGATCCACGCCGAACGCAGCGCCCCGTGGGTGACGTTGCCGATGGTCAGCTGACCGCAGAACCGTCCGTCGAGCTCGATGACGTATGGCAGCATGCGGCCTTTGCGCGCCTCCGAACGCAGACCAGAACACAGCGCCGGCCATGCGGCCACGGTGTGCCGGATTGTCCAATCACCGTCGCTGCTGGGTTCCCACGGCTCGAGATGCTCGCGGTCGGCCAGCCGGATCCGGCTCCACTGGGCGCCGTCGCGCATCCGGACCGCACGCAACCGGATCACACCCGCCGGGACCCGCAGTGGTCCGATGTCCAATGGCCAACCCGGATGCCGGGGATTGGAGCGCAAAAGATTCACCAGAGTCGGCACATCGCGCCGCTCAGCCGCGCTGGGCGAGGAAGGCAACGTCGACGATCTCACCGGTGCGAATCTGCTCGGCCCCGCTGGGAATCACGACCAAACAATTTGCTTCGGCAAGAGTCGCCAGCAGATGCGATGACGCCCCGGGCGCTCCACCCAGGGCCTGCACCAGGTATTCACCGCTGTCCTGATCGCGCATCAGCTGCCCACGCAGGTAGCCCTTGCGCCCGGCCACCGACGTAATCGGCGACAGCGTGCGGGCCTGAATGACCCGGCGCATCGGCTGGCGCTTGCCCAGTGACAGCCGGATCAGCGGCCGGACCATCACCTCGAAGACCACCAAGGCACTGACCGGATTGGCCGGCAACAGAAATGTCGGCACGCCTTCGCGCCCCAGTTGGCCGAAGCCCTGGACGGATCCGGGATGCATCGCGACCCGCACGACCTCCATCTCGCCAAGCTCGGCCAGCACCGACCGCACCGCCTCGGCCGCCGCGCCCCCGACTCCGCCGGCGATCACCACCACCTCAGCACGATTGATCTGGCCCTCGACGATTTCGCCGAGCTCCTTGGGATCGTTGCTAACGATGCCGATACGGTTCACTTCCGCGCCGGCATCCCGAGCGGCCGCCGCCAGCGCGTAAGAGTTGACGTCGTAGACCTGCCCATTGCCCGGGGTGCGCGAGATGTCGACCAGCTCGCCGCCGACGGCCATGATCGACAGCCGCGGGCGCGGGTGCACCAGCACCCGTTCCCTCCCCACCGCCGCGAGCAGCCCCACCTGGGCAGCGCCGATGATCGTCCCGGACCGCACGGCCACATCGCCGGGCTGGACATCGTCCCCGGCGCGCCGCACGTAAGCACCCGAGGGCGCCCCGCGCAGGATCCGCACCTGCGACGTTCCGCCGTCGGTCCACCGCAATGGCAGGACCGCGTCCGCGAGCGTGGGCAGCGGGGCCCCGGTCTGCACCCGGGCGGCTTGCCGGGGCTGCAGCCTGCTGGGCGTGCGCGAACCGGCCTCGATGGTTCCGGTCACCGGCAGGACCAGTCCTTCAGATGAGTCCACGTCGCCGGAGGCTTCGGCATCCACCTCACCTACACCCAGTACGTCGACGCTGCGCACGGCGTAGCCGTCGATAGCGGCCTGATCGAAACCGGGCAATGGCCGCTCGGTCACCACCTCTTCGGCGCACATCAATCCCTGCGCCTCGGCAATCGCGACACGTATCGGCCGCGGAGCCACCGCGGCAGCCGTTATCCGGGCCTGCTGCTCCTCCACAGAACGCACAAGCGCGCCCCTCTCCCCGGACCGTCGGCGCCCGCCTCGTTGCCGGGCCCGGCTACCGCTCGATCAGGCCCAATCGCGCCACCAACCACCGCCGCAAATCCGGACCATAGTCGTCACGATCCAATGCAAAGTCAACCGCAGCTTTGAGGTAGCCGCCGGGATTTCCCAAGTCGTGTCGAGATCCGCGATGCACGACGACATGGACGGGGTGACCCTCTTTGATCAGCAGCGCGATCGCATCGGTAAGCTGCACCTCGCCGCCAGCACCACGATCGATGCGGCGCAGCGCGTCGAAGATCGCCCGGTCGAGCACATAACGACCCGCCGCGGCATACAGCGAAGGGGCGTCCTCCCGCTTGGGTTTCTCGACCATGCCGTTGACCTTCAGCACGTCCGGATTGCTGTCGCCGGGGACCGCCTCCACGTCGAAAACGCCATAAGCGCTGATCTCTTCCGGCGTTACCTCGATGGCACACAGCACTGTGCCGCCGTGTTGGGCCCGCACCTTCGCCATCGTCTCCAGGACGCCGGTCGGCAGTACCAAGTCATCGGGCAGCAGCACCATCACGGCGTCCTCGTCGGGCGCGAGCGTGGGCTCCGCGCAGCCGATGGCGTGTCCCAGTCCCAGTGGCTCGGCCTGCACGACGGACTCGACCTTGATCAGTGCCGGGGCCCGGCGCACCTTGGCCAGCATGGCCACCTTGCCGCGGGCCTCGAGCGTGCCCTCCAACACCAGGTCTTCGACGAAGTGCGCGACGACACTGTCCTTGCCCTCGGACGTGATGATCACCAGCCGTTCGGCACCGGCCTCTGCCGCTTCGGCGGCGACGAGCTCAATACCAGGGGTGTCGACGACGGGCAGCAGCTCCTTGGGCACGGTCTTGGTCGCCGGCAGGAAGCGGGTGCCCAGACCGGCCGCGGGGACGATTGCCGTGAACGGGATCGGGATTTCTGGGCGCGACATCACTGACAACCATAGCGGTCAGCAGGGTTTCTCGAGGTCGGTATGGCAGCGGAAAACTCCCGGCTGTCATCGTTAGGGCATGGCAACCGCGAGCAAGGCCGCGTTGCGCGAACAGCTGCTGGCGGCCCGTAGTCGCGTTGCCGACGCCGTTCGGGCCACCGAGGCCCGCATGCTCGGCGAGCAACTCGAGGCCTTGGTAGGAGAACAAACGTCCAGCGGCAGCACGATCTGCGCATATGTGCCGGTAAAGACCGAGCCAGGGGCCATCGAGATGCTGGATATGTTGGTGCGCCGGTCGGCGCGGGTGCTGCTGCCGGTAGCGCGCACCGGCGCCGAAGACGTTCCGTTGCCGCTGCGTTGGGGTGAGTACCGGCCCGGCGCGCTGACCCGCGGGCGCTGGGGGCTGCTCGAGCCGCCCGAGCCGTGGCTGCCTTCCTCGGCCCTGGCCGAAGCCGGCCTGGTGCTGGTCCCGGCGCTGGCGGTCGATCGGACCGGCGTGCGACTGGGCCGGGGCCGCGGCTTCTACGACCGCTCACTGTCGAACCGTGATCCACGGGCGTGGCTGATCGCGATGGTGCGCGACGAGGAGTTGGTCGACGAGTTGCCCGCCGACCCGCACGACGTGCCAATGACCCACGCGCTCATGCCGCGGCGCGGAGTGATCGCCCTCTCCCCGACCAGTCACGGTCGGGGATGAGTTACCTCACGCTGCGGTTCTGGCACTTAGGCACGGTAGAGTGCTAATTAGACTTAGACCATCATCCGGAGGTATTGGTGCCGACGTATAGCTACGCGTGCACGGAGTGCGACAACCGCTTCGACATCGTGCAGGCCTTCACCGACGACACGCTGACCACCTGCGAGAAGTGCTCCGGACGGCTGC
>PLSK01000230.1 GCA_003165155.1 Mycobacterium sp.
CTGTCCAGGGAGGGGCGCCGTGGTCCGATGGACCGCTTCCACCGGCGGCTGCTATGGCCGATCCGCACGGCGTCCGGCGAAGTGATCGGGTTCGGGGCCCGGCGGCTGTTCGACGACGACCCGATGGAAGCCAAGTACATCAATACACCGGAGACGCTGCTGTACAAGAAGTCGTCGGTGATGTTCGGTATCGACCTGGCCAAACGCGACATCGCCAAGGGACATCAGGCGGTTGTGGTCGAGGGCTACACCGACGTGATGGCAATGCATCTGGCCGGGGTCGCCACCGCGGTCGCGTCGTGCGGTACCGCCTTCGGCGACGAGCACCTGTCGATGCTGCGCCGACTGATGATGGACGACAGCTTCTTTCGCGGCGAACTGATCTATGTCTTCGACGGGGACGCGGCCGGGCGCGCGGCCGCGCTCAAGGCGTTCGGCGGCGAGCAGAACTTGGCCGGGCAGTCCTTTGTCGCCGTTGCGCCCGACGGCATGGACCCCTGCGACCTGCGGCTGAAGTCCGGCGACGGCGCGCTGCGCGACCTGGTGGCACGGCGAACCCCGTTGTTCGAGTTCGCGATTCGTACCGCGCTCGCCGAGATGGACCTGGAAAACGCCGAGGGCAGGGTGGCCGCACTACGCCGCTGCATCCCCATGGTGGGTCAGATCAAGGACCCCACGCTGCGTGACGAATACGCCCGCCAGCTGGCCGGCTGGGTCGGTTGGGACAACGTTGCGCAGCTGATCGGCCGTGTGCGCGACGAGGCCAAGAAGCCCAAGACCCCGGCCGCCCGGGCTTCCGGTGACTTCCGCGGGGGCGGGCAGCCTGCTGGCGAGGCGGCCCCGGCCGAGCCCGCCGCCAGCCGTCCCGATCCGCGTGACCCAACCCTGTGGCCACAGCGCGCGGCACTCAAGTCGGCGTTGCAGTACCCGGCCTTCGCCGGTCCGGTTTTCGACACGCTGACCGTCGAGAGCTTCACCCACCCCGGGTACGCCGCTGTCCGCGCGGCCATCGAGGCGGCGGGGGGCACATCGCTGGGTATCACCGGAGCGGAATGGATCGACACGGTGCGTCAGCGCACCACCTCGGCCCTGACGGCCAGCCTGATCCACGAGCTCGGAGTCGAGGCCATCGCGGCCGACGAGGAGACGCTGCCTCGCTACATCGCCGGGGTGCTGGCCCGCCTGCAGGAGGTCTGGATGGGCCGGCAGATCGCGGAGGTCAAGTCCAAGTTGCAGCGCATGTCACCGATCGAGCAGGGCGACGAGTATCACGCGCTGTTCGGCGACCTGGTCGCCATGGAGTCCTATCGGCGCAGTCTCCTCGAGCAGGCCAGCGGCGACGATGTGTCCGCATAGGCCGGGCTAGTCCAGCCTTTAAGGCAGCCGGTCCGCTGGGCGCTGTACAACGGTCGTCTGGTTGTCTAATTCAGCCACCGTCACAAACCCCGCGTCGGGAGAAATCCGATCCGCGATCTTGCGGCGCCCCCCTTCGATCAAAGATTTGGCCGCGGGACTGCTGGTCAGCGCGCGATAGGTGCCGGCGATCTGCTCGTACCGGCGACGACCGGCCTTTGAACCCAGCACGTAACCCACCCCAAGCACCGCGACATACCCGATCAAAGCGTTCCTTCCGACGACGCTGGTTCTATCCTGCCTCACCAGTCTGAGTGCGCGCGCGCCCGACGGTGCCTTAGTTGGGTGCTGGTATGCCAGTACGCTAGAGTCGTCTGCGATCTGCGCCGGGGTCTGCGCGGACCGGTTAGTCCCCTGTAGCTCAATTGGCAGNNCATCGTTTATGACCGCTATCGGCTAGTTCAGTTTCCCAGTTCCTGGGAAACCACACACCGGACAGGCCGCTGTCCGAGCTGCCAGCGCGCCGCTGACCGCCGACGCGGCACCACCGCACAGCGCGGCTACGGCAGCAGCCACCGGCGCCTACGCAAACAACTTGAACCCATCGTGGCCGCCGGGCGCGCCACCTGCGCCCGCTGCGGCGGCAGAATCGAGCCGGGCCAACCCTGGGATCTCGGGCACGTCGACGGCGACCGCCTCCGCTACAGCGGCCCCGAGCATGCCGCATGCAACAGGGCAACCTCGCTGCACGCCCACGAGAACCGCCGCGCCGCAGCCAAACCCGCGCACGCCTTCTTCGACACCACCCCCAAAAACCGGGACCCCCTGCCCCGCAGGCAGATACGCCACACCACCCGCAGGGTATAGGCGCGGCGAGCAACCCGCCCACCTCCCGGGGTTATCGGCATCACCGCAGGTAGAAGGCTCGCCCTGCAGCGTCAATCGAGCACTATGACACTTGCGCGAGGACCGAAAGACTCTTTCCGGGACCGGTAGGCGGAGTCTAAAGCTAGATAGCACGACTGCAGAGCACAACACTCGAACAGCTTCGCGAAACGTTCAGCCATTTATCTGGCGACCTACGACGCCTCGGGTTGAGGCAGGGAGGATCACGGTTGGCCGAAATGAGCACCGATCACAGGGGCCGCCCCAGGCTCGAACCCGATCCGCAGGTGCGGGCAACGATCCTGGCCGCTGCACTCGAAATCGTGCACGACAAAGGTGTCCATGGGTGGGGCGTCGCCGAGTTGCTGGACCGCACGCACCTGAGCACACGAGCGTTCTATCGGCATTTCGACTCCAAAGACCAGCTGGTCGCAGCGATGTTCTTGGAAGTAGCGCGCGTCGAGGCGGAGCGGCTGCAACAGGGAATGGCCGACGAGGACCCCGTTCGCGCTGTCGTTGCGTGGATAGACGGCCGTCTGGATTTGGCCTTTGACCTGCAGGTCGAGTCCAACTCCCGGCAGTTGGCGCTCGAGGCGCACACACAGATCTTTACCTCACCCGAACTCGTCGGACCCGCCTACCTCGAGATTCTGCGCCCGCTGATCGGGCAGATCGATCGCGGGACGCGTTTGGGGCTGTTTTCCAACGGCCATCCGGTCGAGGAGGCAATGTCGATCGACAGCGTCGTATGGGCGAATCTCTTACGCCAATGGGCAACCGGTACTTGTGGCCTCGGAGAGTTGCGGCGGCGGGTTCTACGCTTTTGCCTACGCGGCTTGGGCGTCGCCGACGACGTTATCGCCGAGGTCATCGCCGACGGGGATATCTGTAAATCACAACTGAACAAATCAATCGCGCCCGCCCATGGGCGGGCGTTTGCGGTCTGCGACGAGCACGGCTGGGACCCCACGAAACACTGACGCCCACAGACGAACGTCCGTGACGGAAGTATTTCACCATCTGGGGCCGTTTGGCCCTATTTCATTAGCAGCCCTCAGCCCGATCCTGGCGAAATCCGAAAACGCGAACCGTCGAGCGATGACTTAAGGGTTCGTAGTGGCGGCAGAAGGATGGAGTGACTAACTTGCCGGAAAACCAAGTTCTGACCGAGCGCGACCACAAAACGCTTGAGAGCGAGCTAAGCCGCCAAGCACACCCGGTAGTTGTGCCGCCGGGCTGGCCCACACCACCGTGCGCCGCCGCATCCCGCAAAGCGGCGTAATCCCGCGCCACAACTCCATCAATTGCATTAGTTAATAGCGCATCACCGCGGGTCGGGGCTCGACCAACAGCAAATACTAACACACCGCTGGCCAGGGTATTCATTTTTATAGCAAACCACACCTGGCGCGGCCGCCCGCCAGGAGAACTTTCTCGCGTATGGTGCCGGGAAAATGCGCGGAAACGCGCGGAGCTGCGCGGATTGCCGCGAATACGCGCTTGTTAGCCCCCGTCTCGCCGGACGCGGCGAGCGCGAGCCGGGGGTCGTCGGTTTCGTCGCCGTCTCCGGCCTCCGCGTTCAGGTCGGCCGGGCTCTTGGTGGTTTCGGTGAGGACGAGGCCCAGTAGGCGCGCCAGGCGTCTTGGGCCGCCTTACACAGTCCGCGCGGCATTAGTGGTGCTTTCCCGGTCTCGCGTACTAGCCCGATGTCGCGGGTCACCCTGTTCTGCCGCCGCGCCGGAGGCTTCCGCTCGCTCATCGAATCTCCTTGCCTACCAGACACTTTGAAGCAGGTCATAGACGAGTGGCGGCGCGGCGGAAGCGCGGTCGAAGGCGCACACCGCCGCGACCGCGAGGTCGATCTTGCGGGGGCTGTGCTTGGCTTCTTTGGTGATGCGCTGGCCGCGCGAGTCGGACTTGACCACACAGTTGGCGACGTGCCGGGCCAGACGGGCATCACCGCTGTGCGTGAGCCCGTGGTTCATCACCGCCTCAAAGAACCGCTCGGTGGCGGGGACCATGCGGGAAATGTTGGCGGGGAACTCCACGATCGGCAGGCTCTCGGCCTCGAGGATTTGGTAGGTGCGGGCCCAGCGGAAGGGGTCGCAGACGATCTCGCGGACCTGCCAGCGCCGGCACGCCTGGCGGATGGCGTCCTCCACGTCGAGGATGGGCACCACCCAGTCTGGGCCGTCGAGCGGATCCTTCTCCCAACACTCGACGACGTCGACGTGAGGGGTGTCGCCGCAGGCGACCACCACCAGCGCGGTGGAGTCGTTGTTGAAGCTGCCATCGAATCCGAGGCGCACGTCGGCGCCGTCGGGGATGGTGATGGTGGGGTCGGCGCAGGCGTCCCACGCCCCGTCGGGCAGCCGCGCCTGCGCGCCAACCACCCAGAGCCCCAAGTGATACCGGTAGAACTCGGCCTGCGCACCTGGTGGTAGCGGGCAGCGACGTCGCGCACGTTGAGGAACAGGTCCGCGGCCGGGTTGGCGTCCCTCACCGCGGCCAGCAACCCGGCGTCGGTGTCCAGGTCATAGCGGTCGGCCGGGCAACCCCAGTGGACGAACAGGAACTCGTCGTCGGTGATCTCGCCGCTGTTCACCCGCAGCCCGTAGTCGTGCATCCGCCCTGCGAGGGTGTCCGGGTCGAACCCTGGGGTGGTGGTGTTGAGGATCAGCGAGCCGTCGCGCTTGGAGCAGCCGTTGGCGATCACCAAAATGGACGCGCTCCTTGTTACCGCCCACCCATTCGTGGATCTCATCGGCCAGGAAGGTGGACGGGCGCTGCCCGTCGTTGGTGCCGGCGATCGCCGCCACCTTGTAGGCCCGGCCCGGGCCGCCCTTCACCTGGATCTCGGCCTCGAAGGGGAGCATCACCTGGCTTAGGGTGGGCGACTCGCGGACCGTGGTGCGCATGTCGCCGAACAGCAGCTCGGCCTGGTCGTAGGAGGCGGCGGCCACCGGGATAACCGCGGAGAATTGGGTGGCCAGCTGGTAGGCGCCGATCCACGCGGACAGGGAGGTCTTGCCGCAGCCCTTGGGGACCTCGAGCAGCGCCCGCCGGTAGCGGCGGCGACCGTCCGGCCGCTTCTCGAACAGCATGCACAAGAACAGCTTCTGGAACGTTTGGAGCTTGACGGGCTCGCCGAAGTGGTCGCCCTCGCCGCACACGCAGGTGACACCCCTGAGCCCGCATCCCAATGATCCGGCGGCCGATCGGGGATGAGAATCGGGGCCACCGAGGACAACCTGCGGCTGGCGCAGCGGCGCGACATCCGCTCGATGAACAAGATCATGGCGTTTACCGAGGCACCCAAGGCCTACGAACGGATGATGTCCGGAAACGCCCGCTTCCGCGTCGTCCTCGACATCGCTTGCCAGAGGTTCTAGATCAAGTAATTCAGGGCCCATTCCTTCTCGGCGGCCAGTCGAGCAGGACTGTCAGCGGCGTCAGTGCCGTCGCTCACGCTGGCCAGCGCCACCAAGGCCGAGGCCAGGGCAAAGATCGGAATGCCTTGCCGCTCACTGGCACTGATCAGCTCCCGGAAGGCGGCGTGGGTGCTGCACCGGCGCCAGCCGACCAGGATCCCTATCGCAGTGTCCAGAGCTCGACTGGTTGACTGACGGCTGGGGCTGAGGTGGTGCTGACTCACCAGACTTTCCATCATTTTGTGGACCTCCTAGTCCAAATCGCATAGCTAATGTTGCTGGGGGAATTCGACTTACGCGCATCACCACGCGGCAGGGCCGGGCTGGAGGAGCGCGGAGAATAGTTCGAGCCTGAAGAAGGCGTCAGGAAATCAATGACAACAGTCCGCGGCGCGGCATCGCGCAACGACGAAGCGCTCTACGGCTTGTTGCATGGGGCCACTATACGACATAGTCGTCGCCCGTCAAAGTGTTCTATGTGTTTGGCTCACAGGCGATTTAAACTACAGGAACGGTTTGGTGCGGTGTACCGAGGTAGGGAAATTCCTTGAGAGTATCGGTGTGTGGCGACAGGCCAGTGGGTGGAATGTCGCCCCTGGACAGGAAGTCCAGGCGGTAATTGATGACATCGTCGGTGAACACGCGGCCGTTCGAATACTTCGCCGGCTCGGAGGGATTGAAACTCAACATGTCGGGCAGGATGCCGTGGGCATCGATCGCGG
>PLSK01000261.1 GCA_003165155.1 Mycobacterium sp.
TAGGTGCCGTTGGGGGTTTGGTGATTGCCGGCCGACATACCCATCGACATCGGGAACGTCTTCTCGACGACGCCGTTGCGGGTGATGGTCAGCTGGTGAGTGGAGTCGTCGGCGGTGGCGATCAGCGAGTCACCGGTCTGGAAGCCGGACACCGTACCGCCCGCGTCCACGGTCACCGCGGTGTGGGCGGGCCAGAAGCTGAGCGGGCGCCAGCGCAGCTGCGTTGGAGTCATCCAGTAGAACTTGCCGGACACGGGCGGCACCGACGAAACGTGGACGGCGTCTATGGCCGCGCCGGCGTCCTCAACGTGGCCGGGGAAGTTGATGATGATCGGCTGGCCTACACCCACCGTCGCGCCGCCTTTCGGCACGAAGTTCGGCGTCCCGAACGGTGCCGTGCCGGTAAACGGTGTCGGGTTCTGCCCGACAGCCGGACCCGCCGCCACCGGTACTGCCCCCAGCCCGGGTATTTGCGGCAAACCAAAGGGGGGTGGCGCGGGCGGTTCAGCGGGCGGCGCGGCGACCACACCTGGGTCGCCGGGAGCCTGGTCCGGGTCCGCCAGGGCGGTGCCAGTTCCCAGGCCACTGCCCAGCACCAACACCAACACCAGAGCCAATCCCGAGGCAATTCCTACCGAGTTGCGGACGGCGAACAGGCTTCCCCTCGTCCAGCGCGACATGATGCATCCCTCCAATTCACGTTCTTAATCCTAAGTGTGGCATAAGAAAGAGACCAGCTATCTCTTCCGTGGCCGCCAGAAAGCCGGCGAACGACTCAATTCAGGGCGCTGAGCTGGTGCGATCAATCGACATTTGAATCCTCCCGCTCATGATTGAGTGGGATTCCTGGCTCAGGCTGCCTGCTCGCTCGGTGAGCGCTCGGGTCTTATGCCGTCGGCACCAGCCGGGTTGAAACCAGCCCGGTTGAGGATGACGTGTGCGGAGTTCTTGTCGCGTGGTGCGACATGTCCACAGTGTTCGCACCGGTAGGTGCGTTGGGACAGCGGCAGGCGGTGCTTGGCTCTCGCACCGCAGTTCCCGCAGTCAGTGGTGGTGTACTTCGGGTCGACGAGCACCAGTTGGCGGCCATGCTTGCCGGCCTGCTCGATCAACGCCCGTTTGGTGGCAGCGATCGCGCCGTCGGCGGCTTTACGCGCCATCGACGACTTCGCCAGGAACGAGGGCCGGAAGTCTTCGACCGCAATCTGATCGAAATCGGTCACGACACCTTTAGCCCACTTACGGCCGGTGTCGGCGCGTTGGGCTGCGACATGCGCGTGCAGTGTGGCCGCAGCGCGCTTGGCGGTCTTATACCCGTGCGAGGCGGCGGCGCCCTTGGCTGGCTTGCGGCGGGCCATCATCCGCTGATACCGCGCCAACCGGGCCGCTGCCCTGCGGCCGTACTGGCGATGCGGTAGGTCGTGGTCGGCGCTGGTTGTGGTCGCCACAGCGGCGACGCCCCAGTCGATCCCGATCGAACGTCGCGTCCCTGCCAACAGTTCTGTATCCCGTCGCACCACGACGAACGAGCACCACCATCGGCCCAGCGCGTCGCGGTAGATCCGCACACTCGACGGTGCGGCGGGCAGCTCCCGCGACCACACCGGCCGCACCACAACCCCGCCGGCCAGCCTCACGACGCGGCCCTCGCGAACCAACCCGCGCAGCGTGTAGTTCAGACTCGGCAACGCCCGATGCTTCGATTTGAACTTGGGCATCCCGCGCCGCTGCCGCGGCGACAGCTTCCTGTCTTTACGGTCCTTGAGCGCTTTAGCGCGGGCCCGGCCAAAATCTCGGATCGTCTGCTGCTGAGCCACACTCGACCCATCAGCAAGCCACTCATACTCGGCGCGCCACCCGGTCAGGCGTTTATCGAGGTGCGCTGGCCCACATTGCACCTTGACGCCGGTCTCAACTGATTCACGGTGGGCGACGTTGGAGGCCTCGACGCACCGATTCCACACCCACCGACACCGATCCCATTCCGCCAGCAACGCCTGCTGCGCGGTCCCCGACATCCGCAGACGGTACGTGTACCGCACCTTGCCAACATCGCTGGACGAACTCACGCCGGCAACGGTAGCGCCGGGCACCGACAACTCAGCTACACCAGCGCCGATGTCGGACCCGGCGCCTATCCTCGGCGCCCAGAACAGAACTCGACCTGCACCGCGGCCGTAGCGCGGTCTACACACTGCACGTACACCTGGTGTGTGTGTCACCAAGTACCGGCGCCCCGTGTTGACCGCCGAGATGCTCACCGGCTGCGAACACCTCATGATCGACACCTGCACCGACCTTGGCGCGCAGCTACGCGAATTTAACGACGAGACCGACCACGTGCACCTGCTCGTGCACTACCCGCTCAAACTGGCGGTATCGACGCTGGTTAATGGTCTCACGGGCGTCTCGTCTCGCCAGCTGCGCCAGCAGTATCCCGATCAGATCCACAAGTACTTGTCGGGCCAGCACTTCCGGTCTCCGTCGTATATCGCCGCCTCCCGCGGCGGCGCACCACTGTCGATCATCAAGCAATACATCGAACAACAGAACCATCCCGACTAAAAGCGGCCGCTATGCCGGCCGCACAAACGGGATCGGCTTCCGCCCGGCCGTGAACGGCCAGGCTTCCGCCGAAGAAGGTCCGGTGAAGTTGCGGTGGGAACGACCAGCATCTGCCGGTTGGCCGCGACACCGACCAGCGCAAGGCACATCAAGGCCGCGGAGGCGGTCAGCATCATCGCCACACTGCGCTCGTACAACAGCCCCCCCAACAGCGAGCCGGCCATGATGCCGACCTGAAACGCCGTCACGTACAAACCCGACGCTCCGTCGGGATCATCGACCCCGTTGCGCATGGCCGCGGATTGCATCATCGGGGAAACGGCGGTGGCCAGGGCGCCCCACAGTACGATCGCGCCCACCCCGATCAGCACCGTCGCAAGGGCCGGCCGGCCCCAGAACGCCAGCACGGTCAGCACGGCGAACGCGGCCGTCAATCCGGCCATGCAGACAATGATGGCGCCTCGGGGCCGGCGGTCCAGCGGCCGCGCCACCAGGGGGACGGACAGCAGGCCCGCGACGCCGTAGACAGCCAGCACCCAGGCCAGATTCGGCCCGCGCACTCCGACGACGTTGCGAATGATCTCCACGATGTACGTGTAGGAAACGAAGTGGCCGGTGACCGCGATCATCGCGAGCAGGCTCACGGTGATCAATCGCCAATTGCGGTGATGTCGCGATCGCGGGCCGACATGGGCGAGCTGACCCTCGGTGAGCACCATTTGCGGCAACAACACCCGCGCGGCCACGGTGACGATGGCCGCGACCACGGTGATGCACACAACCGCCAGTCGCCAGCCCCACATCAGGCTCATGGCGGCGGTGAGTGGGCTACCGACCACCAGTGCCAGGCTGGCCCCGATGTAGATCGATGTCGTTGCCCGTCCGGCATGGCTCGCCGGCACCAGCCGGGTGGCGATCGGGGCGATAACCGACCACAGCAAGCCGTGGGTGATCGCACAGAGCACCCGTCCCGCGGCCAGCACCGCGAAGTTGGGCGCCAGTGCTGAGATGACCTGCGAGGTCGTCAGGCAGGTCAGACTGATCACCAGGGCCCGTCGGCGTGGCCAGTGCGCCGTCCAGCGCACCAGCGGAATCGTCGTCAGGGCCGCTACCAGCGCATACCAGGCCAGCAAGGTTCCCACCAGGACCACGCTGACCTTCAGGTCTCGCGAAATCGCCGGCAGCGCGCCCACCGGAAGGATTTCGGCAGTCACATAGGTAAACGCCGCCGCGGCCAGCACGGCAAGTTGCGCCGCGACCCGTGGCGTCCACGTTCGTGCGGCGGTGGCGGCAGGTGCGGTTTCGGCAGTCATGGCGTTGGCGGCGAAATCGGCCGGCCACTGGCGGACGCGGCGCGATCTCGCTGGTCTTACCGTACGCACTGCACGGACGGGACACCCGACTTTATGTTTTCAACACGCGCCCGGCGATCAGGAGCGAACCAGGCGCGCGATGGCGCCGGAGGCCTCGGCGAGCTTGTTGTTCGCCTCTTCGCCGCCGTCGGCAACGGCTCGGGTGACGCAGTGGTTCAGGTGCTCGTCAAGCAGGTTCAGCGCCACCGAACGCAAGCCGCTGTTGGCGGCGCTGATCTGGGTGAGGA
>PLSK01000235.1 GCA_003165155.1 Mycobacterium sp.
CATTCATCCCGAGGACCGGTTCATGCTGAAAGACCCGATCTACGGGCTGGGCCCGCGACTGGCCCAGATGGCGGCGGGGGCGTTCTTCCGCGAGCCCAAACAGGTCGTTGAGCTGGACCGCGACGGCGACAAGCTGGACCTCGGCAGTGTGACCGTCAACGTCGATCACACGCCCGGGCACACCCGCGGGTCGGTGATCTTCCGGGTTAGTTGTGCGACTTCGTCCGACGAGGACGAAAAAGACTACGTATTCACCGGCGACACCCTGTTCCAGCGTTCGGTGGGCCGCGCCGACCTGTTCGGCGGCAGCGGACGCGACCTGCTGACCTCGATCGTCAACAAGCTGTTGGTGCTCGATGACAGCACCGTGGTGCTGCCCGGCCACGGCAACTCCACCACCATCGGCGCCGAGCGGCGGCTCAATCCGTTCATCGAAGGGTTGTAGTCGATGACAGACTTCTCGGCGTTTTCGGGCCCCAAGGGGGTACCGGACTACGTGCCGCCGGATTCGGCGCAGTTCGTCGCCGTGCGCGACGGGCTGCTGGGTGCTGCCCGGCGGGCCGGTTACGGCGACGTCGAGTTGCCGATATTCGAAGACACCGCGCTGTTCGCCCGCGGCGTCGGTGAGTCCACCGACGTGGTGTCCAAGGAGATGTACACGTTCGCCGATCGTGGCGACCGCTCGGTGACGCTACGGCCCGAGGGCACCGCCGGGGTGGTGCGCGCGGTTATCGAGCACGGCCTGGACCGCGGCGCGCTGCCGGTGAAACTCTGTTACGCGGGGCCGTTCTTCCGCTACGAGCGTCCACAGGCCGGCCGCTACCGCCAGCTGCAGCAGGTCGGTGTTGAGGCGATCGGAGTCGACGACCCCGCCTTGGACGCCGAGGTGATCGCGGTTGCCGACGCCGGCTTCCGGTCGTTGGGGCTGAACGGGTTCCGGCTGGAGCTCACGTCGCTGGGCGACGACAGCTGCCGCCCGCAGTATCGGGAGCTGTTGCAGGAGTTCCTCCTTACGCTCGATCTGGACGAAGAAACACAGCGACGCGTTCGGTTGAATCCGCTGCGGGTGCTCGACGACAAACGACCCGCGGTGCGCGCGATGACGGCCGAGGCGCCGGTCCTGCTGGACCACCTGTCCGACGTCGCCAAGCAGCACTTCGACACCGTGCTGGCCCATTTGGATGCCCTCGGGGTGCCCTACGTCATCAACCCGCGCATGGTGCGCGGGCTGGACTACTACACCAAGACCACTTTCGAGTTCGTGCACGACGGTCTGGGCGCGCAATCGGGTATCGGCGGCGGCGGCCGGTACGACGGTTTGATGCGCCAGCTCGGCGGACAAGACCTGTCCGGCATCGGGTTTGGCCTCGGCGTGGACCGGACCGTGCTGGCGTTGCGCGCCGAGGGCAAAACCGTGGGGGAGACCTCGCGCTGCGACGTGTTCGGGGTGCCATTGAGCGAGCAGGCCAAGTTGCGGCTCGCGGTACTGGCCGGTCAGCTGCGGGCCGCCGGCGTGCGCGTCGACCTCGCCTACGGTGACCGCGGCCTCAAAGGCTCGATGCGCGCCGCTGACCGCTCGGGTGCGCGCATCGCGCTTGTTGCGGGCGACCGCGATATCGAGGCCGGCACCATCGGGGTGAAGGATCTCGCGACAGGCGAGCAGGTCTCGGTTGTAGTTGATTCAGTTGTTGCCGAGGTGCTTTCACGACTGGGTCGCTAGTCCTGGATCATGTCAGTCCAGTTCGATATACTCGAACACATGTTCGAATATGGTATGGCCATGCGGTCTACGCCGGAGTCGACGGCGCTGCTGGACCGGGTGCGCGAGGAGCATCGCGCGGAGGCGCGGGCGGCCGCCGGGCGGTTGGTGGCCGTCGGCGAGCTATTCGTGGTACGTCTGCGCGATTCCGGCGAGCACGAAGAGTGGGCGATCGATACGCGACAGGCAGTCGCCGCACAGGTGGCCGCAGCGCTGAATTGCAGCGTCGCGATGGGGTCGAGCTATCTGGGCTACGCGATAGCGATGCGGGGCCGGCTGCCGCAGGTGGGCAAGGTGTTCGCGGCCGGCGACATCGACTATCGCTCCTTCCAAACCATCGTTTTTCGCACCGATCTGATCACCGACGACGCGGCGCTGGCCAAGGTTGACGCCGCGGTGGCGGTGCTGTTGTCACGGCGTCCGTCGATTACCCGGGGTCGGCTGACCGCGGCGGTGGACCGCGAGGTGGCGAAGGTGGATCGCGACGCGGTGCGCCGGGCTGCCGATGCCGTCGAGGGTCGCCATGTCGACGTCATCGCCGACGAGTCGGGCATGGCCTGGCTGGATGGCAGGGTGTTCAACACGGTGGGCCTGGCACTGGACCGGAGGCTGGACGAGTTGGCCGTCACCGTCTGCGACGCCGACCCCCGCACCCGCGAGCAGCGCCGCGCCGATGCTCTGGGGGCGCTGGCGGCCGGCGCGGACCGGCTGGTGTGTGGCTGCGGATGCTCTGGCTGCGGCGCCGCGGTACTGGCGCCGCGCAGCAATGTGGTGATCCACGTGGTCGCCGAGCAGGCCAGCGTGGAGGGCGCTGGGACCGCGCCGGGTGTGGTCGTCGGTAACGACGAACTCATTCCGGCCGCGGTGGTTGCCGAGCTGGCCAAGTCCGCCCGGCTGGTGCCGCTGAGCCCGCCCGCTGACGCCGCCGAGAAGGGGTATACGCCCTCGGTCAAACTTGCGGACTTTGTGCGCTGCCGGGACCTGACCTGCCGCGCGCCGGGCTGCGACCGACCTGCGGTGGACTGCGATGTGGACCATACCGTCGCCTACGCCGACGGCGGGCGCACGCATCCGTCGAATCTGAAATGTCTTTGCCGTCAACATCATTTGCTTAAAACATTCTGGGGTTGGCGCGATCAGCAGTTGCCCGACGGCACCGTGATCTGGCGTCTGCCCGACGAGCGAACCTATGTCACCACACCGGGTAGTGCGCTGCTGTTTCCGAGCCTGTGTGCGCCTACCGGCGACCTGCCGGCGCCCGACGCGGCGGACGCCGATCGGTGTGGATCCAAGACGGCGCGGATGCCCGTTCGCACGCGCACCCGTAGCCAAAACCGTACGAGTCGGATAAGCGCCGAACGTAGCCATAACCGGCAAGCACGCCTAGCCGCCCAAGCCGCCGCGGAAGCTAATCGAACTCCGCCGTCCGACCCCGACGAGCCACCGCCCTTTTAGCGGCTATGTTCTGGAATTCGCGTGGGCGGATTCTTCTAAGCCGGACAGTGCCTGCGGCAACCGATCCCGGTGCAGCACGCCCAGGCGCTGGGTAGCGCGAGTCAGGGCAACGTAGAGCTCGGCCGCGCCGCGCGGGCCGCTGGCGAGGATCCGTTGCGGGTCCACCACCAGGACGGAGTCGAACTCCAGGCCCTTGGTCTCCGCCGGCGGCACCGTGCCCGGCACGCCCGGTGGCCCAATCACGATGCTGGTGCCCTCGCGGCCGGCTTCGTCCCGGACGAATTCCTCAATGGCAGCAGGCAGTTCGTCTTCCGATACCTGCCGAGACCATGGCTGGACACCGCACGAGCGGACCGACTCCGGTGGCTGGACCCCGGGTGCGAACTCGGCGAGCAGCGCGGCGGCGACGGCCATGATCTCCGCCGGAGTGCGGTAGTTCACCGACAGCGACCGGTAGACCCAGCGGCCAGGCACATAGGGTTCCAGCATCGCGCCCCACGACGTCGCGCCGGCCGCCGACCGGCGTTGGGCGAGATCGCCGACGATCGTGAAGGATTTGCCCGGGCAGCGCCGCATCAGCACCCGCCAATCCATTTCGGAGAGTTCCTGGGCTTCGTCGACCACGACGTGCCGGTAGGTCCAATCCCGATCCGCGGCAGCGCGTTCGGCGAGTTCGCGGGTGTCGCGCTCAAGGAAGCGGTCGGCCAGGTCCTCGGCGTAGATCATGTGCTGGGCGCGCAGCTGCTCCTCGTCCTCCATCGAGTCCTCGCTCGCAATTTCGAGGAGGCTCAGCACGCCGGCGGCGTACTCGGCCTCGTAATTCCGCTCCCGCTCAGCGGTTTGATCGGCCTGCTTGTCGGCGCCCAGCAGGTCGACCAGCTCGTCGAGCAGTGGAACGTCCGACACCGTCCAGGCCTCGCCGTCGGCGCGGCACAGCGCCTGGTGGGCGCCCGCCGCGTGCAGCCGTTCGGGGGACGCGAAGAGCGGGGCCAACAGCGTTTCGGGTGTCAATATCGGCCAGAGCCGGTCGAGCGCGGCGACGAACTGCTCGTTCTCGGCGAGCTCGTCGAGCAGGTCCGTCCGCAGTTTCTCCCAGGCTGCCCGATCATCCCGGGTCAGCCAGCCCCGGCCGATGCGGGCGATCGCCCGTTCGGTGAGCACCCACGTGACGATGTCAGTGAACACCGCGCGCGCGTGGTTGTGCGGCAGCCCGCTGGCGCGTGCTTCCTCCCTGGCCCACTCCGCCGTCTCCGCGTCGATCCGCATCGTGACGTCCGCCAGTTCGATCAATAGCGGCCGCTCCGGGAGGCGCTGCCGATCGGCGACCGCCGCCGCCAGCACATCCAGGATCTTCAGCGAGCCCTTCAACTGCGCGGCGAGCTGGTCATCCTCGGCGGTGACGTGCATACCGGGCACCAGGTCGCCGACGGTGATGAACACGACGCTCGATTCGCCCAGCGCCGGGAGCACGCGGTCGACGTGTTTGAGGAAGGTGGTGTTAGGCCCGACCACCAGCACCCCGTGGCGTTCGATCCGCTCCCGCTGGGTGTACAGCAGGTACGCGACGCGGTGCAGCGCCACCACGGTCTTCCCGGTGCCCGGGCCCCCCTCGATCACCAGCACGCCGGGGTGGTCGTGCCGGATGATCTCGTCCTGCTCGGCCTGGATCGTCGCCACGATGTCGCGCATCCCCTCACCGCGCGGCGCATTGACCGCCGCGAGTAGGGCCAAATCTTCCGAGCCCCCTGGCTCCGCTCCATCGGGACGGCCGAACGTCTCGTCGGCGAAATCGACCAGGCGCCGCTCGCGGGTGTGGAATTGGCGCCGCCGGTGCATGTTCTCCGGGTTGGCGGCGGTAGCGACGTAGAACGCGCGCGCGGCCGGCGCCCGCCAATCCAGCAACAGCGGTTCGTAATCGTTCTCCGCGTCGAACAGGCCGAGGCGGCCGATATAGAACCGTTCGCCCGAAATGGCATCCAACCGGCCGAAACACAGCCCTTCGTCCGCGACGTTCAGCCGCTTCACCTCTTTGGCCACGGCACGCACCTCGGAGTCCCGATCCGCCAGCGTCTCGGCATCGCCCGCCAGCGCGGCGCGGAACTTGTCTTTGGCTCGCGCGCGCTCGGCGTCGAGCCGCGCGTAGAGCCCGGTCACGTAGCTCTGCTCGGACCGCAGTTCTTCTTCGTACCGTCGAGTTGACACGCACGCCTCACTTCTCTGCCATGGTCGCGCAAACAACCCTGCCAGAAAGTTAGGCATTACGTTGACATCGCTTCGAACTATTGTTCGAAT
>PLSK01000029.1 GCA_003165155.1 Mycobacterium sp.
ACGCTCGATGGCGCCAATGTTGAGATGCTCGAGGAGGCGGGCGCGGAAAACTTCTTCCTGTTCGGGTTGAACGAGGAAGAGGTGGCACAGGTCTACGCCGAGGGCTACAGCCCGGCGACCTACATCGAGCGCGACCCCGAGCTCGCCGAAGTGCTCGAACTCATCGACCAAGGACACTTCACCGGCGGCGACACCGAAATTTTGCGCCCGGTAGTCGACTCGCTGCGCCACCGCGACCCGTTCCTGGTGTTGGCCGACTACCGGTCCTACGTGGACTGCCAGGCTCAGGTCAGTTCGGCCTGGCAAGACTCCGACGCGTGGTCGCGCATGTCGATCCTCAATGCTGCGCGCAGCGGGAAGTTCTCCTCAGACCGGGCCATTGCCGAGTACTGCGATGACATTTGGAACGTGGGGTCGATGCGGGTTGAGTTATAGGGCGTACCCGGCTACGGCGCCCCCGGCGTGGCCGAAGCGACCGTTGTCACGCCGGTGTCCAGTTCTCCCACAACTCGGTGAACTCGACCGGCTTTTTTGCGAACTGGGCGACGCTGATGATCTCGCGAAAATGATCTTGCCAGCCCCACCAGCCATTGATCTGAAAGACGTGCTGGTACCAGCTGAGCTGATAGTTGACCGGCATCGGTTCGCCCTTGTTCTCCGGCGCGAACACGGCAATTGCCAACAGGCCCAGCACCGCCGACGCCGGTAGCTGGATTTTGCCGTCGCGCCATATGTGCACGGTCGCGGTTTTAGACCCGTGCGGGGTTACTTCGAAGCCGTTGGGCAGTTCGTCGCTGTGGTCGTGACCGGATCTGTGGATGCCGTAGAGAACGTCGGCGATGTCGGGGCGTTCGTCGGGCAGATCGGACTTCACCGCGATGGGGAATCTGGTCTCATCGAAGTCGATCCCGGGTGCGGTCATCACGTGGAAGATGTCGAGCCCGTCTCGGATCGTCCGCTTGAACCGCGTTGCCCTTCCTAGCTGCGGATATCGCTTTTTTGCAGTCTCATCGGCAGCGTTGCAGGCCTGCAGGAGGGCTCCGTCCCACGACCGCCTGGCCCACTGATCGAGTGACTGCCTGACCGAATCTCCCACATTCACGGCTCTGAGGTTAGCGGGCGCTCTCGGCGTTGTTCGTGCGGCCGACTCGAAGCCGGTCAGGACTGGTCATCGATGAGCGTCAGCGCCCGCTCGAAAAGGTGCACGGTGGCCGCGTGCAGCTGGTCGCCGACCGCCTTTTCTGCCTTGCCCGCGCAGGCCCGGGCCAGCGTGCCCTCGATCACGATGCCGAGCTTGAAGCAGGCCAGCACGGTGTACCAGGTGATATGCGACAGGTCGCGGGAGGTGTTGGCGGCGTAGCGCTGGAACAGATCGTCGGTGCTGGCCAGGCCGTCCTGGCCGCCAAGGGCGTGGCTGAACACACTGGACCCGTCCGGCTGGCGCCAAGTGGCCAGCAACCAGCCCAGATCCAGCAGCGGGTCACCGATTGTGCACATCTCCCAGTCGACGATCGCGACCACCTCCGGGCCGGTACGGGAGAACATCACGTTGGCGGCGTGGTAGTCGCCGTGCATGATGCCGGGCGTCCAGCTTTCCGGTCGATGGCTGTCCAGCCAGCCGGACACCAGCTCGATGCCCGGAATGTCCGGTCCCGGATAACCCTCGTACTCCCGATAGGAGTCCAGTTCGGACAGCCAGCGCGGGACCTGGCGCTCCAGGAAGCCGGCCGGTTTGCCGAAATCGGCAAGGCCTACCGCGACGTGGTCTACGGCGCCCAGCTTGGCCAGCGCTTCGGCCATCGACAACCCCATCTGGAACTGCACGCCGGGATCGCCCGCGTGCAGTGGTGGCAGCCCTTCGCCGGCGTTGAATCCGTCGACTGGCTCCATCAGATAGAAGACCGCGTCGCCGAGCACGTCGGGGTCCGCGCACGTGGCAATCAGGCGCGGATGCGGCACGTCGGAGCCGGACAGCGCCGCGAGAACTTTGGTTTCCCGCAGGATCACGCTGTTGCTGCGGGCGCGCAGGTGCCGAGGTCCGCGCCGCAGCACGTACGGCCGCGCGGCCCTGGTGAATCGCAGCATCACGTTCTGCGTTCCACCGGTGACCGCGGAAACCTCGCCCAGCGGGCCGTCGCCGAGCCCCTGTTCGGACATCCAGCCGGCTACGGCTTCGAGGTCCACGTTCAGATCCGGGTGGTCCACGTCGCTAGAACCTACTCCGTGGGTGTGCGGGGGCCTGCACGGCTGGAAGAATAGTGAGCGAAACTTGCTTTCCGGAATAAGGGGGGAATGGCCATGCCGCGTACCGACAACGATTCCTGGGACATCACTCAAAGCGTGGGATCGACGGCACTGGGTGTTGCCGCGGCTCGGGCCGCGGAGACCGAGAGTGAAAATCCGCTCATCAATGACCCGTTCGCGCGCGTGTTCATCGACGCGGCGGGTGAGGGCTTGTGGAGCATCTATGGCGACCCCAAGCTGTTGGCCAAGGCGCTCGAGATCGAACCCGAAGTGCAGCAGCGGCTGCAACTGATGGTCGACTTCATGGCCACCCGGACGGCGTATTTCGATGAGTTCTTTCTCAATGCCGCCGACGCCGGGGTTCGGCAGGTGGTGATTTTGGCGGCCGGTCTGGACGCACGCACCTGGCGGCTGCCGTGGCCCGACGGCACGGTCGTCTACGAGCTGGATCAGCCCAAGGTGCTGGAATTCAAGTCAGCCACATTGCGCCGGCACGGCGCGCACCCGAAGGCGCAATTGGTAAACGTCCCGATTGATCTTCGCAACGATTGGCCAACGGCGCTGCAGGAAGCTGGTTTTGACGCGTCGCGACCGGCCGTCTGGTCAGCGGAGGGGCTGGTGCGTTACCTGCCCGCGCAGGCCCAGGACCTGTTGTTCGAGCGCATCCACCAGCTCAGCGCGCCGGGCAGTTGGCTGGCCTCCAATGTACCGGGCGAGGGCTTCACCGATCCGGACCGCATTCTGCGCCAGCGCGAGGACACGCAGCGTATCCGTGCTACGGCCGCGAAGCTGGTCAATGCCGAGATAACCGATTACGACGACCTCTGGTACCCCGAGGCGCGCACACCCGTCGACGGCTGGCTGCGCGACCACGGCTGGGACGTGTCGGCAGCAACCTTCGAGGAGTTGATGGCTCGTTATGGTCGCCGCGTTCCACACGGGTGCGAAGAGTCGATGCCGCCCACCCTTTACGTATCGGGTCAGCGAAAAGGCTTCTGAGTGAGCTGATCCCGCTCGGCACCCCGTTCGCGGCGACCCAAATCTGTTCGCTAGTAACAAGGAATCCGCTGGGAGGGGGCCGCTGCCACGACGATCACTGGCGTGACGGCGACCCTCGCGACCAGGGGCACTGGCGCTAGTGGCGGCGCGGTAGCTATCGGCCACCGGCCGTGATGACGACCCGCTGTTCAGCGTCCTTGTCATTCCATGCTGTTGCGACGTCGGTTAGTGGCACCGGGCGCGCGCCGATGCTTAAAGCGCCGCTGGTGATTTCGGTGACGAGGGCGGGCAGTTCGGCCAAGATGTCGCGCGTTGGTACCGACCCCTGACCGCTTCCAACGATTTGCAGGCGCACGGCGCGTAGCGCTGCGGATGCAATCTCGGCCGATGGACCAGCCACCGACCCGATCTCGATCTCACGGCACCGTTGACAGGTCGACTCAACTCGAGCGAGCAGAAACGACTGACCGCCCTGCTGACCAAAGTCCTCGATCGCTGAGAGGAGCGGTACGAAACGCCGCCAATACTCCATCCCGTGGTTTTAGACACGCGTGTAATGGGTATCGCCTTGGCACGGGAAAATTTTTCCCGAACACAACGGAGGTGACGATGCCGGGTCGTGGAATTATCGGCGGGATTGTCCTGGTGTGGCTGCTCATTGGAGTATTCGCGGCGTGGCAACGCGATTACTTCGCGGGTGGTCCAAGCAATTGTGTCGCCGCGGGAAACATCGCGCTGACTGTGGTGGCCGGGCCCCTGAACTATGGGGGTGTCAATCCGAAAGTCGGAGACTGCCATGTACCGCAACCTAGTTCTATGCCCAGCGGCCTAGAAACCCTCACTTAAAGGAAGATGTCATGATCGTTTTAGGTGCAATTCTGCTCATTCTCGGTTATGTGTTCCCGGCATTCCACATATTGTGGGTGATTGGCGTCATCTTACTGGTGGTCGGCGCGGTGATGTGGGTCATGGGCTCGATGGGTCGCCCAGTCGGCGGCAGGCGGCATTATTACTAAACGCCACTCGGTATAACAGGTCGCGTGACTGCTCAGCAGTCACGCGACCTGTTACTTTCACAGCACAAGCAAAGAAAGGCCATAGCGCCGACTAAGCCAGGCGCGGATACTGGAACTTATGACGCACCCGCGAGCCTCGGTTGAGCGTGTTGTCATGTGCCGCGCCGACGGCAACCC
Source organism: Mycobacterium sp. (assembly GCA_003165155.1). GTDB lineage: Bacteria > Actinomycetota > Actinomycetes > Mycobacteriales > Mycobacteriaceae > Mycobacterium. The sequence goes on from PLSK01000029.1 coordinate 4,437, forward strand.
CATCAACGTGCTGGTCGTCGACGACGAAGCTGTGCTTGCAGAAATGGTGTCGATGGCCTTGCGCTACGAGGGCTGGAATATCGCCACTGCGGGCGACGGATCGTCGGCGATCGCGTCGGCACGTGGCCAACGGCCCGACGTCGTCGTTCTTGACGTAATGCTGCCCGACATGAGTGGACTCGATGTGCTGCACAAATTGCGCGAAGAGAATCCGCAACTGCCGGTGCTGCTATTGACGGCCAAGGACGCGGTGGAAGACCGCATCGCCGGACTGACCGCCGGCGGCGACGACTATGTCACCAAGCCGTTCAGTATCGAAGAGGTAGTGCTGCGGTTACGGGCGCTGTTGCGGCGCACCGGTGTCACGACCGTTGACAGCGGCGCGCAGCTGGTGGTGGGCGACTTGGTGCTGGACGAGGACAGTCATGAGGTCACCCGCGCCGGCGAACCGATCTCGTTGACCTCGACCGAGTTCGAGCTGCTGCGGTTCATGATGCGCAACGCCAAGCGAGTGTTGAGCAAGGCGCAGATCCTGGACCGCGTGTGGAGCTACGACTTCGGCGGCCGGTCCAATATCGTCGAACTTTATATTTCCTACCTGCGCAAGAAGATTGACAGCGGTCGCGACCCCATGATCCATACGCTGCGCGGCGCGGGCTATGTCCTCAAGCCAGCCCGCTAGCGCGCGCCGAGTCTGGTCGCTTCGGCAGCGGCTGCTGGTCGGGCAGGTCGTCGTACTTGCTGTCGTATGCATCGGAATCACCGCGGCAACCGAACTCGCCCTGCGTCATCATCTGGTGAAGCAGCTGGATGGTCAGCTCGGTGGCACGTCCTACCGCTCGGCGCTGATGTACCCCGAACCGAACCGTCCGGGGTGGCGACACGAGCCACACAGCTATTACCCGAGGGCGGGCCCTGGTCCGAGGTTCCTCGACGCGCCGGGCCAGCCGGCGGGCATGGTGGCCGCGGTGGTCAGCCACGGCAAGGCCGTTGACGCCGGTTACCTGACCAGCAGCGGTGCACGGGCCGCGCTGAGTCCGACGGCCCAGGTCCAATTGGAGCAGATTGCGGGTAGCCGAAAGCCGGTGACCATGAACCTGGACGGGCTGGGCCGATACCGCGTCATCGCCGCCCCGAGCCGCAGCGGGGGCGACGTCATCGTCACCGGCCTGTCTATGTCCAACGTGGACGCCACGATGATGCGAATGCTCATCATTCTCGGGATCGTCACCGCGATCGCGCTGGGTGCCGCGACCAGCGCCGCCGCCGTCATAATCAGGCGGGCGCTGGCGCCGCTGCGGCGCGTCGCGCAAACCGCGAGCGAGGTCGTCGACTTGCCCTTGGACCGCGGCGAGGTCGAACTACCGGTCCGAGTGGCTGAATCCGATGCAAACCCCTCCACCGAGGTGGGTCAGCTCGGATCGGCGCTCAATCGCATGCTCGACCACATCGCCGCCGCGCTGTCCACGCGCCAGGCCAGCGAGACCCGGGTTCGCCAGTTCGTCGCCGACGCGAGCCACGAGCTGCGCACGCCGCTTGCCGCCATCCGCGGCTACACCGAACTCGCGCAACGCATGACCAAGAGTGACGAAGACCCCGACGCGGTGGCGCACGCGCTGAGTCGGGTGGCCTCCGAGACCGTGCGCATCACGGGCCTTGTCGAGGACCTGCTGCTGCTGGCCCGCTTGGACTCGGGGCGGCCGCTGGAGCGCGAACCGGTTGACCTCTCGAGTTTGGCGGTCGACGCGGTCAGCGACGCGCACATCGCCGGACCGGATCACCAATGGGAGCTCGACCTGCCTGACGAGCCGGTGGTCGTCACCGGTGATGCGGCGCGGTTGCACCAGGTAATGACAAATTTGCTGGCCAACGCTCGCATTCATACCGGGGCGGGCACCGTGGTGACCACGCGATTAACCACCGAACCGGTCCATGTCGCGCTGCAGGTCATTGACAATGGTCCCGGCATTCCGGCAGGGCTGCAGTCAGAAGCGTTCGAACGGTTCGCCCGCGGCGACTCCTCGCGGTCCCGTAAAGGCGGCAGCACCGGGCTGGGGCTGGCGATCGTTTCCGCTGTGGTCAAGGCGCACAACGGGACGATCACGGTCGACAGCTCACCCGGCCATACCGAGTTCACGGTGCGGTTGCCACTCAACGGGTGGCAACCGCCCGCTTAAAAGCTGTAGGTCAACGCGGCGGCTGTGCCGCGACACATAAGCCACGCACACGACCCGCCGAAAAACGCCGCCGTGACCTATATTTCGGCGTTCAGAAACGTTCGATGCTTAGGTCAAGCTAGGTTCGACTGCCCGCTAGGAACACGTCACGTCGATCTCGAAGGACTTGTTCACCGGTTGCATCGGGTTGGCCATGTCGATCCCGGTGGCGGTGCCTTTGATCGTGTAGCTGCTGCCGTTCTTGGTCGCGGAGGCGCTGCCCGCGCCGCCCGGGGCATACGCGAGCGTGACGCCGTTGACGTTGCCGAGGCCGACGGACTTCACCACGGGCGGGTTGGCGTCGGTAAGCACGACGCCGACACCGGTGGCGGCGGCACCGATCGCGATGTTCACAGTGCCGTTAGTCGTGGCGCAGACGGCCGAGCCGGCCACGTTCTGATTCTTCCCGTCGATAGTGACCGTCGTCCCACCGCCCACACTCGCGGATGTGCCGCCACTACTCGCCGCTGGCTTATCGCTCGAACACCCGGAAATACCTGAAACCAGAATCGCCGCTCCAGCCACCGCAATCGTTAATTCGCGCTTCACTCGTGCTCCTTTGCCCGATGTAGCGGTCCTTCGAGTATGGAGGACCATCTGGGCAGTATGCGGGTTTGCCGGGTAGTACAAAAGAGGTTAAGTGAAAAATTCTTTTCGCTCACCGAAAGACACCAGGTGTTCATTGCCGAAAGGCGACTGGGCAGATCTCGCCGGATCCTTTGAGGGGAGAGCGAGTTAATGGCAATGTATTGCCGGTGGATCACAAACCGCCGACCGCAGTCATCGAGTCCGCACATCGCCAACACACCCTGCCGCTGCACGACACCAGGGATTTCGAGGACGCCGATCGTGGGTTCATTGCCGCCCTGTCCCCGTGCGTCATCAAAGCCGCCGACGGCCGCGTGGTGTGGGACAACGACGCGTACTCATTCCTTAGCGGCTCTGCGCCGACGTCGGTGCATCCCAGCCTCTGGCGGCAATCGACGTTGGCCGCCAAACAGGGGCTGTACGAAGTGGTGCCAGGCATCTATCAGGTCCGTGGTTTCGACCTCTCCAACATCACCTTCGTCGAGGGCGACACCGGCATCATTGTTATCGACCCATTGGTGTCGACCGAGGTGGCGGCCGCGGCACTGGATCTGTATCGAACGCACCGAGGCGGCGATCGCCCTGTCGTCGCGGTGATATACACCCACAGCCACGTCGATCATTTCGGCGGCGTGCTGGGCGTCACGTCGCAGGCGGACGTGGACAGCGGCGCNNTACATGTACGGCACCCTGCTGGCGCGCGGACCGCGAGACCAGGTGGGCTGCGGGCTCGGGCAGGCCACGTCCACCGGCGAGGTGGCCGTCATCGTCCCGACCCTCGACATCCGGACGACCGGAGAAACACACACCATCGACGGCGTGGAGATCGAATTCCAAATGGCGCCTGGCACCGAGGCCCCCGCCGAAATGCACTTCTATTTCCCGCGTTTCCGGGCTTTGTGCATGGCCGAGAACGCCACGCATAACCTACACAACCTGCTGACGCTGCGCGGCGCCCTGGTGCGTGACCCGCATGCGTGGTCGGGCTATCTGACCGAGGCGATCGACACTTTCGCCGATCGCGCTGACGTCGTCTTCGCCTCGCACCACTGGCCGACCTGGGGACGCGAGCGCATCGTCGAATTCATGTCGCTGCAACGGGATATGTACTCCTACCTGCACGACCAGACGCTTAGGCTGCTCAACCAGGGGTACACGGGTATCGAGATCGCCGAGATGTTTCAGCTGCCGCCCGCCCTCGAGCAGGCCTGGCACACCCACGGGTATTACGGATCCGTCAGCCACAACGTGAAAGCCGTCTACCAGCGCTACATGGGTTGGTTCGACGGCAACCCGGCCCGGCTGTGGGCGCACCCGCCCGAGGCNNACACTGCTTGATCACGCAGTCTTCACCGACAGCGATCATGCCGCGGCCCGGGGGCTGTATTCCGACACACTGGAGCAGCTAGGCTACGGTGCCGAGAACGCGACCTGGCGCAACTTCTTCATGAGTGGGGCCACCGAGTTGCGCGACGGGAACTTCGGCACCGCTGGTTCGGTCGCGTCAATGTCGCTGCTCAATCAGCTGACTCCGGAGCAGATCTTCGACAGCCTGGCAATTCGTGTCAACGGGCCGCGTAGCTGGGCCCTCGACATCGCCCTGGACATCTCGTTCGCCGATCTGAGCGCTAATTATCGGCTTGCCCTGCGCAACGGGGTGCTGGTGTACCGCAAGATTCCGGCAGACTCCATGACTGCAACCGTTACAGTCAAGTTGGGCAGCAAGTTTCGGCTGCTATTGGTGGCGACGGGAGACTTCACGTCACCCGGGCTCGAAATATCTGGCGACCAGGCGGCGCTGCAGTCGTTCCTGGGCGTGCTCGACTCGCCGGACACGAACTTCAACATTGTCACGCCGTAACCCGGGCGAGATCACACAACGTCGATGACCACCTTGCCGAGGACCTTGCGCTCGGCCACATGCCGCAATGCCGCCGCCGTCTCGGACA
>PLSK01000133.1:0-12072 GCA_003165155.1 Mycobacterium sp.
GTTGCCCACAGCGAACAGCACCACCGCCGCTACTGCGCCGATCCAGCTGTGACCCCACACTGCCGTCGTCCCGCGCCACACCACCCACCCAAGCGCGGCGTGCGTCATGCCGAACGCTGCCAGGCGGGCGAACGACACCAGGTTGGACCCGAGACGCACCACCAAATCCAGCAAGCCGATCGCGGACTGCAGGATTCCGGCGGCGCCGCCACCGGACTCGGCATACAGACCGATCAGCGCCAGCAGCAGACCGGCAGTGCACACCACCAGCCCAACCGCCACGAGCACCCGGGGGCCGATAATGTAACCGCCCAGCACTGCGCCGGCGCCGGCGAAAACGGTCGCTCCCGCAATCCCCGACGGGGCGTACACGGCCAGCCGAAACCCGCCCTCACGCCAGCGATTGACCGCCCCGACGATGTAGGCGGCCCCCAGCAGCACCGCCCCGACCGCCAACGCGACCAGCAGCAGCCGCAGCGGATTATCCAGCGGGGCCAGCCACACCACAGGCACCAGGCCGGTCGGGCCGAAGCATTCCCCGTACAGCACCCCGAAAACACTGGCCGCAATCCCGGCGGCACCGATGAAACTCCACATCGGCCGCAGCGACGGGAACCGGCGGATCCAGCCCAGCTTGATCATGACCGCCGCGGCGATAAGCAGCAGCCCGTGGCCGACGTCACCGAACATCATTCCGAACATCACCACGTAGGCCAGCCCGGCCCACACCGTGGGGTCAATGTCGTGGTACGGGACGGTGCCGTAGGTGCGCACCAGCGCTGAGAAGCTGCCGGAAAGCCCCGGCCTGGTGTTGAGCAGCGTTGGTGGATCCACCCCCCGCGGGGTCGGCAGCGGCACAGCGGCCGCCCCGGCCGCGTCCAGGCGAGCGCCCAGCGTGGGGAGTTGGTCGGCCGGGCACCAGCCTGGAACCGCTGCCACGTCACGGCGGCACACTGCGGCCGCGGCATACTGCTGCAGTTGTGCTTCACCGGCCAGCAGATCCGCACGCCCAGCCCGCTCCAGCTCGGCGATGTCCCGCACGACGGCCGACAACAACACAGCAGCGCCGCCGGGCGCCGATTCGGGGTGCGCGCCCATCCGCTGCAGCGCCCGTGCTGCCTGACCCGGTGCGCCGCTGCTGTCGGCGGGCTCATCGAGTTCGACGCTGCCGGATCCGGCCACCACCACCAACGCGTCGCGCAGCGTGTCCGGCCGCGCGACCACCGCGATTCGCTGCATGCGAGCCGGGGTGAAGCGCCGCGCGAAGGCATGCAGCCGTTCAGCCCGTTCAGGCGACGACATCGTAGACGTCCATCGGACCACCGCCGCGTGACGCAACTGCCAGCGCAGCGCGGCACCGCCAGGCGTCGGCGGCCAACACCGCGACCGCCCCGATCGTTCGCGCCCGGTTGAACTCGCCGCGGCCCAGCATGGTCAGCCCCTCGGTTTCCACCCGCGCCCACCAGCGCGCCTCCGCGGTCCACAAGCCGTCGGCCTCGGTGATGCCGTCGAACAACCAGCCAACCCGCGTAGCTAACGCATCGGTGAACGAGGCCAGGTCGCTGGCCGCCGCTGCCGCGCCCAACACGAGACGGGCTCGCATCAGCACCGGCTCAGGCAGCTCACGCTGTTCCAACAGCCGCCGCCGTGCCACAGTCAGAGCCAACTGCGCGTACGCCCAAGCCCGCGCCTCGGGTACCGAGCGGGTCACCCGCGTCGCCCAGCCGATCTGCACCGCCAACGCGATGTCCGATGGTGATTCCGATCCAGGATCGCCCCACATCGTCTGGGCCAGTGTGTCCCGCAGCTGCATCAGCGAAGAGGTCTCGCTCAGCCGCGGCCATGCGGTAGCCAGGGCGCCCAGCGTGTAGGGCGGGCGGGCCGGCGCGCCTGCCAACCGCCGGGCGTGCACGGCGATGTTGCTGGCTTCGAAGCCGGCGGCCAATGCACGGATGGCCTGCGCACCCTGCGCCGGTTGCCATCCGGCCAGCACACGCAGATGCCACAACAGCGCAGCGGACACCGCATGATCGGTGTCGAGCACGGGCTGCCCCACGCTGATATCGCGCCCGTATGCGGTAGCGGCCAGCGCGTGCTGCGCGTCGGTCAGCGAGCTCATCGCCGCGAGGACCCGAGCATGCCCCGCGCCCAAACGCCGATTAAGTAGGGCTCTGGCTCGCACGTTGCCCGCCACCCACTGAGCGCTCACCTATTGCTCTCCGCCGTCGCTGAGCCGACGAGAGCATCGAGCCACCCCCGCGCCTGAGCGGCCACGGTGTCTACGTCGTGCGCTAACCGCTCGCCAGCCCGCTGGCGCAGCCGGGCGATCTCGGCCTCCGTCTGGCGACGCATGTCCTTCTCATCGGCGTCGGCTTGGCGCAGCGCGTCCGCCTCCGATTGAGCTCGCACGCTCTCGGCATCGTCACGGGTTTTCGCGACGAGTTCGGCCGCCTGCCGGTGGGCGGAGCGGCGAATCTCCTGCGCCCGGTCGGCTGCGGCCTGGCGGGTCCGCGCTGCCTCCTCCTGTACATCGTCCAGAAGTGCCAGCACTGCGGTGAGCTCGGCCGCCGCGTCGGCGCTGCGATCCGCCGGGATGCCGGGCCGGCCGGCCGCGCCCGGTGTACCAGCCGGACGGAAGCGGTCCAGAATATTTTGCCACTGCGGCACCGCACTCCTCCTTACGGGACCACGATCATGGGCTGAAACGCGTTATGCGGGAGATGTTTTCGGCAGCCCTTACGCAAAGACCGCTAGCCAACGTACACTACACGTCGCGCAACCCCAGCGTGCAGGGTCCAGGTTAATCGGGGCTGGTCAACAAGGAGCAGAGTCCAATGGCCCTACTGCGCATTGGCCTCAGATCCGCGCAAAAGTCAGCTTTGCGTGAGGGGCTGCGCAGTGCGGGCCGCATCGATACCGTATAAACGGCAGTCGTATCGGGCGGAGTCGCCATACCATCATCCCAAACACTGTTCGCAATTGTCGGAAGTTGGCCATGCTGGACGTCGCATTCGTCGCAATACTGGTCGGCCTGGCTGCCCTTGTCGTTGGATTCGCCACCGCGTGTGATCGGTTGCTGGGTCCCGACGAGCCTGTGCTGTCTGAGACGGCCCGTGAGCGCGCATCGCGGACCGAGGCTTGAGACTGCATGACTTTTGACGACGTGACCGGCATCGTCATCGCGGTCTTGCTGGGTGCTTACCTGNNTCATCAGCACTCCGGTGTTGGGCGGTTACCTCGCCAAGGTGTACCGCAATGAGAAGGCGCCCGGCGATCGGCTGTTTCTTCCCGTGGAACGGCTGGTCTACCGACTGCTGCGCATCGACCCTCACGGTGAGCAGCGCTGGATCGCCTTCGTCGGCTCCGCGGTGGCCCTGACCGTCGTCGGAGTGCTGCTGAACTACCTTGTCTTTCGCGTACAACACCTGCTGCCGGGCAATCCCGATCACCTCGGTGGGGTGAGTCCGCCACTGGCGTTCAACACCGCGGTCAGCTTCGTGACCAATACCAACTGGCAAAACTACAGCGGCGAATCCACGATGAGCCAGTTCAGTCAGATGTTCGCGCTGGTGGTGCACCAGTTTTTGTCCGCGGCCACCGGAATGGCGCTCGCAGCGGCATTCATCCGCGGTGTGATCCGCACCCGGACAACGACATTGGGGAACTTCTGGGTCGACACGGTGCGGTCCATGGTGCGGGTGTTGGTGCCGCTGAGTTTCGTATTCGCCATCGTGCTGCTCGCGGCCGGGGTGATCGACAACTTCCACCCGACACAAGTCGTGCCGACAATCTCGTCGGTGAGTACACACTCCACCGGCGCCGCGGCGCAGCAGAGCATTCCGGGTGGTCCGGTGGCGAGCATGGTGCCGATCGAGATGATCGGCGACAACGGCGGCGGCTATTTCGGCGCCAATATGGCACATCCATTCGAGAACCCGAACCCGATCGTCAACGTGCTCACCATCTGGCTGGCCGCGGCAATTCCGTTCGCCTTCCCGTGGGCCTACGGCCGGCTCGTTGGATCCATGCGGCAAGCGACGGTGGTGATCGTGGCCATGGTCACCCTGTATGCGCTGTCGTTGGTCGCGGTGTCTGCTCTGGAGGCTCACGGCAACTCCCATCTCGCGCAGTTCGGCGTCGCCCAGGCCGCGACGGGGACAAATCCCGGCGGCAACCTAGAGGGCAAGGATCTGCGGCTCGGGGCGACCGGATCGGCATTGAATGCCGTCACCATGACCGCCACCTCTACCGGCGGGGTGAACTCGGCTGTGGAGAGCTACACACCGTTGGGCGGCGGCCTGCCGTTGTTAGACATGATGTTCGGGGAGGTCATTCCGGGCGGCACCGGCACCGGTCTGTACGGGATGTTGATCTTTGTGATGATCACCGCGTTCATCGCCGGGCTGATGGTCGGTCGAACGCCGATGTACCTGGGTAAACGCCTGCTTGCAGGGGACATGACACTCGCAGCGATCTACATCCTGGTACTACCGGTCACGGTGTTGACGTTCGCCGGCATCTCGCTACTGTTGCCGTCCGCGGCCCACCAGATCTCCACGACCGGGCCGCACGCGGTGACCGAGGCCGTTTACGCCTACACCTCTTCCGCACACAACAACGGGTCGGCATTCGCCGGGCTGGCCGGCAACACCCTTTGGTACAACTCGACGCTGGGTCTGGCGATGTGGGTCGGGCGCTTCTTCGAAATCGTGCCCGCGCTGGCGCTGGCGGGCTCACTGGCCCGCAAACGCAGGTACACGGTGACCGCCGGAACCTTGCGTACCGACACGCCGCTGTTCACCGCATTGCTGGCCGCGATCGTCGTGGTTTTGGTGGGTCTGACCTACTTCCCGGTGCTGGCCCTAGGACCACTGGCCGAGCACTTCTCCGGGCACTTCGGACTCTGAGCGATGACGACACAGACGGCGAGCCCACCCGGTCGGCACCTGGGCCGCGAAACGCGGCAACTACGCGAGTTGTCGATCCTTGATCCCCGGATCATGCGCAGAGCCGTCATCGATGCGCTGCTCAAACTCGATCCACGACTGATGGTGCACAAACCGGTGATGTTCGTGATCTATGTCGGCAGCATCTGGACCACGCTACTGTTTGTCCGCGACGCGCCCAGATCCACTGGGACAGACAACCTGTTCACCGGCCTGGTGGTGCTGTTCTTGTGGTCCACGGTGCTGTTCGGCAATTTTGCCGACGCAATGGCCGAGGGCCGAGGCAAGGCGCACGCCGACGCGTTGCGTCGCGCCCGGCAGGAAACCGTCGCCCACATTCTGCAGCCCGACGGCACCGTGGTGGACACACCCTCCCAGGAGCTGAAAGTCGACGACCGGTGTGTCGTCGAGGCTGGGCAGGCGATTCCCGGCGACGGTGAGGTCGTCGAAGGAATGGCGATGGTCGATGAGTCGGCCATCACCGGTGAGTCGGCCCCCGTGGTGCGGGAATCAGGCGGTGACCTGTCGGCGGTCACCGGCGGCACGGTGGTGTTGTCCGACCGCATCGTCGTATCGATCACCTCCCCGCCCGGGCAAACCTTTCTGGATCGCATGATCGGGTTGGTGGAGGGCGCGAACCGCCAACGAACGCAAAACGAGCTGGCCCTGACCGTGGTTCTGGTCAGCCTGACGTTCATCTTTCTGGTCGCTGTCAGCACTTTCCAGTTGGTCGCGATCTTCTCGGGAGTCAAGCAGCCGATCGTGTTGTTGGTTGCCCTGCTGGTGCTGTTGTCACCGACCACCATCGGGGCATTGATTTCGGCTATCGGCATCGCCGGCATGGACCGCATGGTCCGCCACAATGTGCTGGCCATGTCGGGGCGGGCGGTGGAAGCCGCCGGTGATGTGACCACACTGTTGCTGGACAAGACCGGCACCATCACGTTCGGCAACCGGATGGCCACCGAGTTCGTCCCAGTCGGCGACACCGACGAGCACGCCTTGGCCGAGGCGGCGCATCTGTCGTCGCTGGCCGACGAAACCCCCGAGGGCCGCTCGGTTGTGGAGTTCGCCCAGCACCACTACGGCTGCCAACCGAGCGACATTGCCGGTGCGAACCTGGTCAACTTCAGCGCTAAGACGAAGATGTCCGGCATCGACTTGCCAGACCGCAAAATCCGCAAAGGCGCCGTGGCAGCGGTCAGCGACTGGGTGCGGGCCAACGGCGGCGCCGTGCCACCAGATACGGATGGCATCGTGGCGCGCGTCGCCACCAGCGGCGGCACCCCGCTGGCTGTTGCCGACGAGAACACCTTATTGGGGATCATCCACCTCAAAGACACTGTCAAGCCTGGCATCTCGCAGCGCCTCGCCGCCATGCGGCCATTCGGAATCCGCACCGTGATGGTTACCGGCGACAATCCAGCCACTGCCGCGGCCATCGCCGCCGAGGCCGGTGTCGACGAGTTCATCGCCGAGGCGACACCGGAAGACAAAATGGACCGGATTCGCGCCGAACAGGCCGGCGGCGACCTCGTCGCGATGACCGGTGACGGCACCAATGACGCGCCAGCCCTGGCTCTGGCCGATGTCGGGGTGGCCATGAACAGCGGCACGCAGGCTGCCAAAGAGGCCGGCAACCTGGTTGACCTGGACAGCGATCCGACCAAGCTCATAGAGATCGTCGAGGTAGGAAAGCAACTGCTGATCACCCGCGGTGCGTTGACGACGTTCTCGGTCTGCAATGACGTAGCCAAATACTTTGTCGCGATCCCGGCGATGGTCCATGCCGTTTTTCCGGAGTTGGGAGCGATCGACATCCTCAACCTGCACAACCCGCACACCGCGATCCTGTCCGCGGTGATCTTCAACGCGATCATCATCGTGCTGATGATCCCGCTGGCGCTGCGCGGTGTTCGCGTCAAGGCGATGGGCGCCACCGCAATGCTGCGCCGCAACGTACTGATCTACGGGGTTGGCGGACTGATCACCCCGTTCGTGCTGATCAAGCTGATCGACATCGCCATTGTCGCGCCGATAGGCATCCACTGATGCTGCGCGCTCAACTGGTCCCCGCGATCCTGCTCACTGTGCTGGCCAGCCTGGTGCTGGGCGTCGCCTACCCGCTCGCCACCTACGGCATCGGCCAACTGGCCTTCCGGCGCCAGGCCGACGGCTCGCTGATCAGCCGCGACAACCAGGTCGTCGGCTCAAGCCTGCTCGGCCAATCGTTCACAGATCCCGCCGGTAACCCGTTGCCCCAGTACTTCCAGCCCCGGCCCTCTGCCGCGGGAAACGGCTACGACGGCACAGCCAGCGGAGCCAGCAACCTCGGCCCCAGCGATCCGAGACTGCTGGCCGCCATCAGTGAACGAGCCGCCGCTTACCGCGCCTTCAACCAGCTACCCGGCGATGCGCCGGTGCCCGTCGACGCGGTAACGGCCTCCGGGTCGGGTCTCGATCCAGACATCTCGGTGGCCAACGCCGGCCTGCAGTCGCCGCGGGTCGCCGCCGCTCGGCATCTGCCGCCCGAAACCGTGGCGGCGCTGGTGCGCGACCACACCACCGGACGCGCGCTGGGTTTCCTGGGAGAGACCGTGGTCAACGTTGTCGAGCTCAACCTTGCGCTCGATCAGCAGCCGCGGCCACACTGACGATTACCGCTGGGGCGTTATCCGGACCGGTTTGGGTGCGCAGCGACGCGTCGATTGCCTCGAGCAGGTCGCGCGCCGCCTCGACGGTGAAGTAATCACCGCGACCGTTGGCAAGCCCATGCTCGGGATGGCCCGTCTGGAACCGGATTTCGACCCGGTCGCCGCACAGCGTCGCGGCGATCGTCGGCATGCCACCCGGGGAACTAAGCCGAATCGCATTGGCGGCCAAGGCCGTCACCACCCGAGTGAGCACCGCAGCGTCGGAGATCACATTGGGAATGTCTTTTGGCAGCACGACGTCCACCACGTGGTGACCGGGACCAAGTTCGTCGAGCGCAGCGGCCACTACCTCGGCGACATCCACCTGACGTATGCGCACATCCAACGCACCTGCCTGGGCCCTGGCCACATCGTCTAGTTGCTTCGCCAGTACGCCGATCCGGTCCACCGCACGTTCCAGCGTGTCGATCGGCTCGCTGTCCCGGGCTACAGCGGGTCTCGCGCGCAGCGCCGCGACGGCCCGCTTTGCGGAGTGGACGCCCTCGGCAAGGGCGCGGCCGGCGGCGGCGGCCAGCGCGGTTCGCATGCGCTCGCTCTGGGCCTGCTGTTCGGCGCCGGCGGCGCGCCGGCTAAGCCTGCGCTGGCCCAGATACTCGGCGATCTGTGCCGCGCACGCGGTGAAAATCTCTAGGTCGGCTGGCGATAACGCCGGGCCGCAGCCGCCGAGCAGCGACGAGGCATCCAGCTCGGCCTGCACCGTGGACTGCTCGGGCGACTCCGGGGGGCGATTCCCAGAGCTGGCACTGACAACCCAGCCACCTTGGTCACCGGGTTGGCCAAGCGGGGCGGCCGTCCGGCGTTCCAGCACACTCAACCCGTCCAACCCGAACGTCTCACGCACCAACTCCAACAGCTGGGGAAGCTCGCCCTCCCCACGCAGCAGTGCCTCGGCCATCGATGTCAGCACCGCGGCCTCGGCGCTCGAACGCGCAGCCAGCCGCCGCCGCCGGGCACTGACTTCTACCGTCCAGCTCACCAGCACCGCCACCGCCACATACACGACCAGTGCCACAGCATCGTTCAACAGCGCGACGCGGAGCGTATACAGCGGCCCGGTCAGAAAGAAATCCGCGGCCGCCACGGAGACCACCGCGGCGACCAGCGCCGGATACCACCCGCCCACCACGGCTATCAGGACGATCAGGAGCAGGTACACCAATAAATCACTCGGCAGGCTCAGCCGCGTCCGGACGAGTCCCAACAGGATCGTCACCGCCGGCAACAACACCGCCGTCAGCGCCAGCGCCCGCAGCCGCCGGCGCGGACTGACACCGCTTAGCGGCGGAAGCCGCGTCGCAAACCTTGCCGGCGTCTTATCGGTCACCACGTGCACGTCCAAAGTGATGTCGAGCCGAGAAAGCCTGCGGGACACCACTTCCCGACCAGTCAGAATTCTCCGGCCGGTGCTCGGACGGCTGTCGCCGATCACCATCTGCGTGGCGTTTTCGTGTCGCGCGAATTGAGCCAGCGCACTGCTGACGTCGGTGCCGAGTATCTGATGCCAACTACCGCCCAGTCCTTCGACCAACGAGCGTAGCGTGGCCAATCTCGCCGGGTCGGCCCCGGGACGTCCGTCGCTGCGGGCCACGAAAACGGCCATCAGATCGCTTCCGGGTGTGCGGGCGGACAACCGCGCGGCGCGCCGAATCAGCCCCTCGCTTTCCGGGCCACCTGATACGCCCACCACGATGCGCTCCCGGGCTTCCCAGCCCGCGCTGATACCGTGCTCGCTGCGATAACGGCGCAAGCCCTCATCAACCCGATCGGCTAGCCACAGCAGTGCCAGTTCCCGCAGCCCGGTGAGATTACCCGGCCGAAAATAGTGCGATAGCGCCGCGTCGATGCGGTCGGGCGGGTAAATGTCGCCGGCAACCATGCGCCGGCGCAACGCTTCTGGCGACAAGTCCACAAGTTCCAGTTCGTCGGCCTGGCGCACCACCGCGTCAGGCACCGTTTCACGCTGTTCGACTCCGGTCATCTCAGTCAGCACATCACCCAGTGACTCCAGATGCTGAATGTTGAGCGTGGTGAGCACATCGATACCGGCGTCGAGTAACTCCTGAACGTCCTGCCAGCGTTTCGGATTGCGGGAACCGGGAGCGTTGGTGTGCGCCAGTTCGTCGACCAACGCTAGTTGCGGGCGGCGAGCAAGCGTCGCAGCAACATCCATTTCCGGCAGCACCCCACCTCGATATCGGACATACCGCCGGGGCACCAGCTCTAGCCCGTCGATCAGCTCCTGCGTCGCCCGTCGGCCATGCGGCTCGACAAAGCCGATCACGCAATCGACGCCCTGCCTGCGCTGGCGATGACCTTCGAGAAGCATCTCGTAGGTCTTGCCAACCCCAGGAGCAGCACCCAGGTACACGCGGAGCCGTCCCGGTGCCATCAGCAGCCGATTTCTTCATCTGTGTCGGCGTGGCCGTCCACGCGCATCAGCGTAAACCAATTCGCCAGGGGCCAACGTGCGACGCGGGTACCAAACTGCAGTGACTGACCCGATAGCGACGCCTGCAGCTTCGCATCAGGAAATCTTTTCCCGTCAGATTTTTCAGAGGGCGGAAAACAGCTGGCGGCGCGCAAATATCGGTGCGATCAGGATATTAGGTATTCGGGGCGCGTGGGTCTGAAATGCCGCCGGGTGCGTCAGCACCCCACATCGTCATAGCTGCATTTATAAATGCTGCGAATCCACGATCAGTACCGAGCAGTCGGACTTATGTAGCACCGCATTGCCAGGCGGTCCCACAAGTTCCTCCACATCCGCATTGTCGCGTGCGCCAACGACGACCAACTGCACCGATCGGCTGTTCTCAGCCAGGTAATCCAGCAGGCTGCCGCGTATTTCCACCGACTCCACTTGCAGTTCCGGATCGCACCACGTCCACCGAGCTGGCTGGCGGTCTGAGTTGGCACGTATCCAGCGGTCGTCGTCTCCGGCCGCGCTCTCATCGACGATTTCGCTGTCGCCAGTTTGCCGAAAGGTGATTACCTTCAGCGGTGCGTTGCGCAGCCGTGCTTCCTCGAT
Source organism: Mycobacterium sp. (assembly GCA_003165155.1). GTDB lineage: Bacteria > Actinomycetota > Actinomycetes > Mycobacteriales > Mycobacteriaceae > Mycobacterium. The sequence continues at coordinate 10,689 of PLSK01000133.1, forward strand.
CGCTATCCCGGGCAACGCGTTGTTTTCAGCAGACGCGCCGGTGTCGACAACGATCCAGCCCGGTCCGTCTCGGTGACCTTGGTCTCGAATGATGGCCACGGGGCACAGTCCCGATCCGACGAGGGCCGCGGCGGTCGAGCCCACCCGCGCCGGCCGGAAGTGGTGCACGCCCACGGCGCCGACACACACCATGTCCGCCGACGCCGAAGCTCGGATCAATGAGGTGATCGCCCGCTCCTGGGTGATCTCCACTTCGATCTTGACCGGCTTGTCCGCAGCCTCGACCGCTGTGAACGCGTAACGAATTGCGTTCTCCGCGATGGCGAGCTTTCGGGCGGCCCTGTCCGGCGGGGTTTGAACATCATCGGGTTCGATCGCATAGAGCAGACGCAGCGGGATGTCGCGACTGACTGCTTCATCGATGGCCCAGAGTGCGGCCCGTATCGCCGCCTTCGAGCCGTCAATGCCGACGACGATCGACGGGGGTGTAGGTACTTCGCTCATCGCGCGTCTCCGGATCGGCTTCGGTTGGGTGCCGTTGATCGACACCCCTGCAACGCTATTGGTTCCCGCCCGAGCTTCTCAGAGCCATTGGTCCTCAAATGGCCCGCCGTTGGTCCTGGCAAGCCCGGCGAGCCATACGTGGTTGATTCCGAGCACAGTCGGCTTGCGCGGCGTGATTCACCCCAAACGTCCTCAATACTCGGGACTTCTGACACTCCCATCGGGCGTCGGTCAAATGCTCAGATGGCTATATGGGATGCGGGCATCCCATATAGCGACCGGACTGTCATCCATCACGGATGCCAGACATCAGCGGAGGTACGACAAATGAGCACCCAACAACTACAGCAGTTCCGGACGCGTATGTTCGCGCGCGTGCTCGGACCGTTCTTTATCATCGTCGCCGCTACGACGGTGGCCCGTGCATCAGACATGCGAACACTGCTTTCGGACTTCGAGGCCAGCAGCGCGTGGCCCTGGGTCACGGGTGCCTTTCTGCTGCTGACCTCCCTTGTCATCATCGGGCTTCACCAGTACTGGCAGGGAGCTGCGGCGATCACCGTGTCTGTGGCGGGCTGGGTTCTCGCGCTACGCGCGATATTCCTGATGGCGTTTCCGCATGCCTTCCTGTCGGCAGCCAACGCCGCGATCGGCATGACTGCCTTGTGGGTCGGCGTCGACACGTTCATCGGACTGGTCGGGCTGTATCTGACCTACGTCGGCTGGAGCCCGGCGCCGAGTCAACCTGTGGCGCAGGCGAACACATCAATCACGGATCTCCCACGCGCCGCGTGACGTACGTACGTGGAAGGCCCCCAACCGGCAAACCACGAGGGAAGCCACTTCGGCACAGCGAACGATTGCGCCAACGAGCAAGGGA
>PLSK01000133.1:12206-12419 GCA_003165155.1 Mycobacterium sp.
CCAAAGAAGCAGAGTTGGTGGTCACTGGGTGTCGCGGAAGTGCGCGATGGCCGGGCCAGCTACTTGGTTCGGTGAGTTCGGGCCTAGTCCGTTATGCGCATTGTCCGGTGGCGATCGTCCACGACGAGGACCCGTCGCATCCCAGTGAGGCACCGGTTTTAGTCGGCATTGATGGCTCGTCGGCATCGGAGTTGGCGACCGCAATCGCATTCG
>PLSK01000332.1 GCA_003165155.1 Mycobacterium sp.
CTTGCCGGATTCCCCATCCGCGCGCGGCTGCCTCCAGTCTGCGCCCCGACGGCAGCGGGTGACGTCCGCGGCCGGAGACCGTGTGATCGCTGAGGTCGTCATCGAGCGCCACGTACACCGCGCCGGGAANNAAGGATCGTCACCGGATCGCCGGCCTGGATGAGCGCGGCTAACTCGGCGGCGGTGATCAGCACCCGGTCGCGCGCTTCCACGGAATTAAACTCTATCCGAATTGAAAGTGAACGAAGGGTTGAACTTTGAATTTCGGCGGCTCTACGACGCGTGCGCTGTTGACCGGTGACCCTCTCGCGCGCCAAAATTAGATAACCGGGGCCATTTTGACGTGTCAGTTGGCCCCTTGTAAATCCGAGATGTTAATCCCTGATGTGAGCGCTTCGAGAGTGATGAGTGAAATGACCAAGAAGATGTATGCCTGCGCGTTCAGTGCGGCACTGGCCGTCATGCTGGCACCCGCGGGCGTCGCGTCGGCCGATGATACGGACACAGACTTCGCCGCGTACCTGGGGGCGCACGGCATCAACTTGGGGGCAGAATCCCATGTCGTGAGTCTCGCGAAGACCATGTGCCAGGATCTCGAGGGCGGCAACTCCCAGAAGGATGAGGTGCAGTCGCTGACGGATACCAACAAATTGACTGAGGACCAGGCCGAGCTTTTCGTCGGCGCGGCCACCGCGGACTACTGCCCGGACAAGCACAAACCGAGCAAGGGCTGACAACCCCGGGGTCTAAGCCCCGGACCCCATCGTGGCGATCATGCCGGCCGCTGCCCGCTCCCACGTGAACTTCTCGGCGCGACGCCTCGCTGAGCTGCGGCGGTGGTACTCCGGTCGGCTGACGATGGAGCTGACGGCATTCGCGATGGCAGTCGGGTCGTTGTCGGCCGATGCGCCGCTATCCGGTGTGATGATCTCGGTCAGCGCCGATGTGCGCGACACCACGGCCGGTGTCCCGCACGCCAGCGATTCCAGGGCGGCCAGCCCGAAAGTCTCGTGCGGTCCGGGTGCCAGCGTGACGTCGGCCGAGGCCAGCAGGCCGGCGACGGTGTGTCGATCGGAGACGAATCCGGTGAAATCGATCGGTAGCCGCGCGGCCTGTCGTTCCAGCCTGGCCCGCATTGGGCCCTCACCCACGACCACCAGTCGGGCGTCGACGCCGGCATCACACAGCGCGGCGAGGGCGTCGATGCTGCGATCGGCGCGCTTTTCCACCGACAACCGGCCGCAGTGCACCAGCAGCAGCTGATTCGGTGTGGCCCATTGCTGCCGCACCAGCGAAGAGTGTCGGCGCGGATGGAAGGTCTGCAGGTCCACACCCAGTGGGACGGTGACGACGTTCGTCGCGCCGATCCGGTCGAATTCTTCGCGCGCGAACCCGGTGGTGCACACCACGGCGTCGTAGTCGGCAGCGGTGCGGGCGTTGGCGAGATCGGCGAACCGCTGCGCCGGCACAGGCGGAAGTATCTGGCCGACAAGGCGATCCAGGCGTTCATGGGAGATCATCACCGTGGTTGCTCCGTGTTCACGTCCCCATCGCCCCATTGACCGCAACGTCAGCCGGTCCGAAACCTCCAGGGCGTCGGGTCGCAGCGCTTTCAGCATCGCCTTGACCGGGCCAGGCATCACCGCGCGGTAGCCNNGCGCTGTATTCCGCGCCCAGCCGGTCGATCGCGGTGCGTAGGCCGCCAGAGCGAGGGCCGTAGAAGTTGGCGACCTGTACAACGCGCATACCGTGAGGAGACGCGGCGCTCGTGTGCACTCAACCATGTGGGCTGAACGCGTGCCTGAACAGTCCATGAATTCCGCCGGGCGCCATCAGGCCTTCGGGCCCTCGGCTTTGTTGATCCGCTCGGCGAGGTCGGGTCCGGACAGCCGCGCATTGAGGAACGCGCCCGAGGTGGGCAGGCTCAGGTGCAGCTGCGAGGCACCACTGACCGCGACCTGACCGTGCTCGAGGCTGAAATCGAGCACATGGCCCCCACTGGTGCGGTCGCTGTTGAGGAAGTGCAGGTGGTAACCCGCGACGGAGATGCCTTGTTGGTAGTCGGGGGTGCGGAAGCCGACCATCACGCCGGGCGCATCGCTGAATCGGGTTTCGGCTTGCCCTTCGGTCGCTTGCGCCAACGTTGTATAAGGCTTTTTCTGCTCCATCACCGTGCGGGTATGCAGTTCGGCGAAGTGACCGGTGATCCGAATCGCGTAGATCAAGTTGGAGCTTTCGATCCGGCGGTCGATCGCGCCGATGACTTCGGCCTGGTCGGTGCGGGTTTCGATGGCGATCTCGAAGTCGGTGTGGAATCGGGTGACCGCCGCGAATGGGGTGCGATCGGTCAGCGCCGCGCGGGTGGCGCTTCCGTCCGCCCGCAACCGGTAGCAGACGCCATCCAGGATGACCATCTCGCCATCCAGGTGGTTGAAGGTGCCCAGGCCGAAGTCGCCGTGCCGCAGGATGTCGGCGATGGTGACATCTCCGTCGTAGACGCCGTCCAGAAGGGCGCTGATTGTCGAGAACTGATAAACCTCGGTGTCATGGTGCGCGAGAAGCGATGCGGCCCAATGGCGAAAGTGCTCATACGGGCCGGATGCGTTGCTCATGATTGGGTCGGCCTCCCGGCTATTCGAAGGAGTCTTCGTGCAAGTGTGCGGCCAAGTCGACGTTGCGGCTGTAGTCGACGGGCGCGTCAATCAAAGTCGGTCCATCCTCGGCCAGCGCTTGGCGCAGCGTGGCACCGAACTCGTCCAACGTCTTCACCCGGTAGCCGCGGGCGCCGAATGCCGATGCGTAAGAGACGATGTCGTAGTCGGCGAGCTGCACGCCGGACTTGCGTCCGTACTTCAGCACTTCCTGAAAGGCCACCATGTCGTAGCTGTTGTCCCGCAGGATAATGTGGGTGAACGTCAGGCCCAGCCGGGTTGCGGTCTCGAGTTCCTGTGCGGAGAAAAGGAATCCGCCGTCACCGGAGACGGACACGACGGGGGTGCCCGGTCGGACCAGGCAGGCGGCCATGGCCCAGGGTAGGGCGACGCCCAAGGTCTGTTGGCCGTTAGAGAACAACAGCCGTCTGGGCTCGTAGACCCTGAAGTGCCGGGCCATGTAGATGTAGTTCGAGCCGACGTCACAGGCGACGGTGGCGTCGTCGCTGAGTTCCTCGCGAAGTCTCAAGACGACCGCGACCGGGTCAAGGGCGGCGCCATCTGGTTGATGATGCTGCGCGGCGATATCTATGTCGGCCAATTCATTTCGCTGGGCGGCAATTTCGGCCTGATAGCTGGTCGTCAGGGTGAGGCCGGCCAGACCGTCCGTCAATGTGCGCAGTGTTGCTCCGACGTTGCCGATCAGCTCGACGNNTCGACGGCGTCATAGCCAATCGCAATCAACACGTCGGCGCGGTCGATGACGACATCGCCGGGCTGGTTGCGGAAGAGGCCCACCCGGCCCAAGAAGTTGTCTTCCAACTCGCGGGATATCACGCCGGCGGCCTGGAAAGTTTCGACGACGGGCAGCCCTGTTGCGGCGACCAGGGCTCGAAGGGCCCGGCAACTGTCCGGGTCGGCGCCGCGCAACCCCACGAGGAGCGCCGGGCGCTGCGCGCCGCGGATCAGCTCGCGCGCCCGATTGATTGCCGCCGTCGGGGCAGCCGCCAACGCAGGGACTGGCATGCGCGCCGTGATGCATGCCGCGGTTGGCGCGGACAGAACGTCGGCGGGCAGCACCACGGCGGCCGCCCCTCGGGGCTCGCTGACCGCGGCGCGGAATGCGCCGACGATGGCCTCGGCGACGTTGTCGGGGTCGCTCACCTCAGCGGTGTACTTGGTGACCGTTTTGAGCATCGCGGCGGCGTCCATGGATTGATGGGTGCGCTTGAGCCGGTCCATGCGGCCTACCGCGCCGCACAGCGCGACCACCGGATCCTGTTCGGTGTTGGCGGTCAGCAGGCCGGTCGCCAGGTTGGCCGTGCCGGGACCCGACGTTACGAGCACGACGCCCGGTGTACCGGTGAGGCGACCGACCGCCCCCGCCATGAACGCCGCGTTTTGCTCGTGGCGGCACACCACCAGCTGGGGGGCGCCTTGCGGACCGTCGTGGACGAGGGCGTCGTACACGGCGTCGATCTTCGCGCCGGGCACCCCAAAGACGTATTGGACGCCCTGCGCCGACAGCACGTCGACCACCGTTTGCGCGCTGCGCACAGGTCCAACGGGATTGGCGGACTCCATGTAGCCCAGTCTGGTCGCTTGCGCGGTCGACCGCTATCCGCTCGACTCGGGGCCGAACCAGCGAAGCAGCGCAGCAAGCAGGCCCGGCTCCTGGGCCGGCCCGAACGAGTCTGCTGCCCAGGCGACGTAGCCGTCGGGCCGGATCAGCATGGCCGCCGGGGTCTGCTCGGCGATCGTTCCACCGACCGTGTCAACCCGATCGGCCCATCCGCGCGACGCATCCGCAACCCCGCCGGTGAGGTCAAGCAGGACCGCGCGCCCGTCGTGGAGCAGTTCCGCGACACGTCGTCCGTCCTCGAGAGTCAGGTCAGGCACGAGCCGGCCGGACAGCGGGTGTTTGTCGCCCACGTCGTAGCGCACGTCAGAGCCGGCCAGCAGCGCGCCCATGTGTTTGGCGACTTCGGGAATCGTGAAAAGCTCGCCCATCAGCGTTCGCAGCGCCGCGACTTCGGGCCCCGGTGCCATGAGCGCGGTCTGCGTCCGCGACTGCATCATGACGCACTGGCCCACCGGATGGCGCTCCGACTCATACGTGTCGAGTAACGGGCCGGGCGCCCAGCCCTTGATCTGGGCGGCCAGCTTCCAGCCGAGGTTTATGGTGTCCTGCATGCCCAGATTCAGGCCGGGGCCGCCCAAGGGGCTGTGCACGTGGGCGGCGTCGCCGAGCAACAGCACCCGACCGTCACGGTAATGTTCCGCTCGGCGGGAGTTCTGTCCGTTGATCCGGCGAAGAGCATGCGGCCCTGGTCCTTTCGGCTCTTCAAACGGAAAATCAACGCCCGGGACGCGGCGGGTGCTCTCGAGCAGTTCGGCCAGGCTCATCGGCTTTTCCTCGACCGGACCAATATCGTCCGGTCGGGTTCGAATGCGCCGAACATCATGCCGCCGCGGTCGAACCGGCTGTGGCCGAAGGGCACCCGACCGAATCCGGGAACCACGACACCGCCCTCGGCGTGGCGAATTCCGTCCGGGATGTGCACGTGGGCGATGCGGCCAATGGTGGGCGACGTCGTCCCGGGGAAGTCGACGCCCAGCGTCTTGCGGACCAGGCTGTGCCCGCCGTCGGCGCCCACCACGTATTGCGCGCGGATGCTGTAGTCGCGCTCCGGCGACGAGATCGTCAAGGCAACCGATTCCGGCTCTTGCTGCAGGTCGATGAGCTCGTGTCCCCAACGCAAATCTGAGCGCACGCCTGGTGTCGGCCTTCTTGCGCTCACGCAGGCCGGGCAGCTGATCCGTCACGGTCACCAATGCACCCGAGAATATTGCCCGCTAGGCAAAATTACCCGTCAGGCAACATTCAAGGGGCTAAGGCTGCTGTTAGTCGCCCTGGTCGATAAGTTGCACTTCCTCGAAGTCCATCTCCTGCTGCAGCTCGCGCAACACGATGTCGTCGATGAGATCTTGGTTACGCAGCGCGGTGATTTCCTGGCGCTTGTAGTCGAGCACGCCAAGACG
>PLSK01000091.1:0-3085 GCA_003165155.1 Mycobacterium sp.
ACGATTTCGGCACCGACGACGACAACTACCGCGAAGCGCTTGAGGTGCTGCTGGACTCGTACCGGCACGACGCGGGCCTTACGGTGTTGGGCAGCAAGATGAATCGGTTCTTCCTGCGCGGCGCGCTGGTGGCCAGGTTGCTGTCCGAATCCGCGTGGAAGCAATATCCGCAGCATGCCGAGGTCACCATCGAACGGCCGATCTTCGTCACCGGATTGGTGCGTACCGGCACCACGGCGCTGCACCGGCTACTGGGCGCCGACCCGGCGCATCAGGGCCTGCATCTGTGGCTGGCCGAGTTCCCCCAGCCGCGGCCGCCCCGCGACACCTGGGAGTCAAATCCGCTGTATCGCCAACTCGATGCACAATTCACCCAGCATCACCAAGAAAATCCCGACTACACCGGTCTGCATTTCATGGCCGCATACGAGTTGGAGGAGTGCTGGCAACTGCTGCGGCAGTCGTTACATTCGGCGTCCTACGAGACGCTGTCGCACCTGCCCACCTACTCGCAATGGCTGTCGCAGCAGGATTGGACGCCGTCATATCAGCGGCACCGCAGGAACCTTCAGCTGATCGGACTGAACGACGTCGGCAAGCGATGGGTACTGAAGAATCCCAGCCACCTTTTCGCGCTGGACGCGTTGATGGCGACTTATCCCGACGCGCTGGTGATCCAGACCCACCGGCCGGTCGAGACGATCATGGCCTCGATGTGCTCACTGGCGCAACAGACCGCCGACGGATGGTCGACGACGTTCTCCGGCGCCCAGATCGGTGCCGACGCGATGGAAACCTGGTCGCGGGGGCTGGAGCGGTTCGATACCGCACGGGCCAAATATGATTCGGCTCAGTTCTATGACGTCGACTACCACGACCTGATCGCCGATCCGATGGGCACGGTGGCCGAGGTCTACCGGCACTTCGGCCTGGCGCTGACGGATGACGCTCGCCAGGCAATGGCCGATATCCACGCCGAGAGCCAGACTGGCGCACGGGCGCCCAAGCATACGTACTCGCTGGCCGACTACGGGCTTACCGTCGAGACGGTCAAGGAGCGGTTCGCCGGACTGTGAGTCGTTAGCCGTCCGGCAGGTCTTCCAGGTACCCCTCGGCGACGGCATGCTCGATGCTGTCGCCGAGGCGCGGGCATGACTTGGTGCGTGCCGTGTCTCCGCCGGACTCCCGCACTTCGGCGAAGTACGCACAGCGCTGCGCGGCCTGGGCATTCCATTGCACCGCAGTGTGTCCCGGACCTACCCGCTTGACGGTGACCGCGACGTGGCAGAACCGACAATCCACCGGTTGCAGCCCCGCGGTGAGGTAGTGCTCTCGGTCGGCACGGGAGGCTTCGGCAACCGCGGCGGCACGTTGTGGATCGTTGGCGAAATCCCGCGATTTCGACCAGGATTCAGATCCACGGCTTCCGTTGGAAGCGTCTCGCTCATCATGGTCGTGATGATCGCCATGCAGCAGCAACATTGACCGGGCCAGCCGGTCGACGTCGGGAACCGCGGGCTGATCGTCAGACCGAGCCATGTCCGTCAGTGTTGCTCTGCCGGTACGTCGCTGGAAACTTCCTGCGCCTTCAGGTTCTGTTCGACCTCGACGTTCCAATACTCATTGGCGCGGGTGGTGTCCACTTCGATCTCGAAGCGCTCCACCATTTCCGGCTCGATGTCGGCGACGTCGACATAAAACTGCTGATACCAGCGGCGCAGCTGATACACGGCGCCGTCCTCTTCGACCAGCAGCGGATTGTCGATCCTGGTCTTGTGCTTCCAGATCTCGACGTCCTGCAGGAAGCCCTTGCTGACGCCATCGGTGAACACCCTGGACAGTTTGTCGGTCATCTTTTCGTCCATGCCCTTGGGCTTTTCGACGATGGCACCCCATTGCAACACGAACGAGTTCTGAGTGACCGGGTAGTGGCAGTTGATCAGAATCGACTCAGCCTTGAAGCCGCCGTAGCTGTTGTGCAGCCAGTTGATCATGAATGACGGGCCGAAGTAAGACGCCTCAGAATCCAGGTGCGCTTCGCCGTACGACGTCCCCAGATCGTTGACGTCGGGGCGGCCCACGTTGTGCAGATACTGCGACGCGACGTGGCCTTCGAAGACGTTCTTGAAGTACGTCGGCAAACCGAAATGGATGTAGAAGAAGTGCGCCATGTCGGTGACGTTGTCGATGATGTCGCGGCAGTTGGACCCTTCGATGAGGATGCTGTTCCATCGCCACTCGGTCCATTCGTCACTGGCTGCTTCGGCAAGATCGGGGACCCTGAGAGCGGGGTCCGGCGGGTTGCCTTCGTGGTCGTGCCAGACATACAGCAGGCCGCTGCGCACGTCGGTCGTCCATGAGCGGGTGCGTGCTGTCTTGGGTGTGCGCTTGGCGTACGGTACCAACTTGCAGCGGCCGTCGCCGCCCCAGCGCCAGTCGTGGAACGGGCAGGCGACCTCGTCGCCCTTGATGGTGCCCTCGGACAGGTCGCCGCCCATGTGCCGGCAGTAGCCGTCGAGGACCTTCAGATCCCCGTGCGAGTCGGCGAAAACCACGAGCTTGGTGCCGAACGCCTGGATTGAGTGCGGCTTCCCGTCCAGGAAGTCTTTTGCCACGCCCAGGCAGTGCCAGCCCCGCGCGTACCTGGTCGGCAAGGCGCCGGGATCGATTTCCCGGACGCCGACCGCATTGGTGTCGGTAGTCACCTGATCACCTCCAACTCACTAGCCTCTAACTAGAACACGTTACAGTTTTTGGGCCGGCATGTACACCAATGGCGTCCCTGGCTTGGCTTTCGCGACTGGTTGCACGTTTGCGGGTAGATCCCACCGCGTTTGTGGCCCCCGCGGCGACCTGATCGGCGACGTCACAGTCGGTGTTGGACACGCCGCCGGGGCATCGGCCCAGGTGAAGGGGCCGATAGCTAGCACCGTCGGGCGGCGAGCCGGTCAGCCGATCTTCTTGGTGCTCGCCGCCGCTTGGTCGATCTCCCAATACGCGCGCAGCGCGGCCATCCGGCCGTCCGCAGTGGCCTTGTAGGTGAACACGCCTTCAGCGGTGACCTGGTAGCCACCCGTGGTGATCA
>PLSK01000091.1:3141-16250 GCA_003165155.1 Mycobacterium sp.
TCTTTGTCCCTGGCGATGACCGCCTCCCGGGATCGCCGGCCGGCCTCGTGCGCGGGATGCTTATCGCTCACGCGTCGGTCTTCGCCGGCTTGTCGGCGCTGACCACCCACATGGAGAAATACTGTGCGCCGCCGCCGTAGGCATGTCCCAATGCTTTTCGCGCACCCGGAACCTGATGGTCTCCAGCCTTGCCCATCACCTGGATCGCCGACTCGGCGAAACGGATCAGGCCCGAGGCGCCGATCGGGTTCGACGACAACACTCCGCCGGAGGGGTTCACCGGGAGCCGTCCGCCGATCGCGGTCTCGCCGGCCTCGGTGAGCTTCCAGCCTTCGCCCTCGGGCGCAAACCCCAAGCTCTCCAACCACATCGGCTCGAACCAGGAGAACGGCACGTAGATCTCCGCGACGTCGATCTCGTCGATGGGGCTGGTGATGCCGGCGCCCTTCCACAGCGCGGCGGCCGCGTCGCGGCTGGCCTGTGGGTTGACCTGGTCTCGCCCGGAGAACTGTAGCGGCTCGGTGCGCAGCGCGGTCGCGTGAATCCAGGCCACCGGATGTCCTTGCGCCAGGTGGGCTTCGGCGCTCTCCTCATTGCCGATCACCACGGCGGCGGCACCGTCTGACGACGGGCAGGTCTCGTCGTAACGGATCGGGTCCCACAACATCGGGGACTCCATCACCTTCTCGACGGTGATGTCGGGCTGGTGCAGGTGCGCCAACGGGTTGCGGGCCCCGTTGAGCCGGTCCTTGGTCGCGACGATGGCGCCGATGTTCAGCGGTGCACCGGAGCGGCGGATGTAGGACCGAACGTGCGGGGCGAAATACCCGCCCGCGCCCGCGCCCACCGGCTTGATGAATGGGATCGGAATCGACAACGCCCACATGGCATTCGACTCCGACTGCTTCTCCCAGGCCATCGCCAGCACGCGGCGGTACTTGCCCGACTGCACCAGGCTGGCCGCGACGATCGCGGTGGATCCGCCGACCGAACCCGCGGTGTGCACCCGGATCAGCGGCTTGCCGGTGGCGCCCATGGCGTCGGACATGAATAGCTCCGGCATCATGACGCCCTCAAAGAAGTCGGGCGCCTTGCCGACCACGACCGCGTCGATGTCGTCGAAGGTGGACCCGGAATCTTCCAGCGCGCGGTCGATGGCCTCGCGCACCAGGCCGTTCATTGACACGTCTTTGCGCTTGGCCACGTATTTCGTCTGCCCGGTTCCGAGCACCGCGGCGAGGTTTGCCCCTGCACCGGCCATCAGTTGTTTCCTTCCAGGACCGCGACCAGATTCTGTTGCAGTGCCGGCCCGCTGGTGGCGTGTGCCAGCACTCGCCCCGCCGATCCGTTCCAGATATGTTGGGCCGCAAAGCCGATGCGCTCGAGCCCGGCGACGAACATCGGGTTGGCCGACAGCGCGCCGCCCGACGGGTTGACTTTGGTCTTCTCCGGTATCCCGATGGCTTCGGCCAGGATCAGGTGCTGGTGGGAGAAGGGCGCATGAATCTCGGCGACATCGAGTGAGCCGGTGTTGCCTCCGGCGGCCGCCCTGGCCGCCGCTTGGGTCGACGGCGACTCGGTGAGGTTGCGTGCACCGAGTACGGGGGTTTCGATGCGGTGCTCGATTCCGGCGATCCAGGCCGGGTTCTCGCGCAACCCACGGGCGCGGTCGCCGGCCGCGAGCACGATCGCTGCCGCGCCATCGGTGATGGGTGCGATGTCGTGGCGGCGCAGCGGGTCGTTGAAGAACGGTCTGGCCAGCAGCTCGTCGATGCTCTTTGCCGGCTTCTCGGAGTCGTTGCGCTCGGACTGTGCGAATGATTCGAGGGCGACCTGGGCCATCTGCTCGTGAGTCCACTTGCCGGAGTCCAGCCCGATGCGGGCCTGCAGCCCTGCCAACGACACCGAGTCCGGCCACAGCGGCGCCACGGTGTAGGGGTCGGTCTGCCGGGACAGGATCTGACGCAGGATCCCGGCCGAGGACTTCCCGAAGCCGTACACCAGCGCGGTGTCGACCTCGCCGGTGAGGATCTTGATGTAGGCCTCGTAAAGGGCCCAGGCGGCGTCCATTTCGACGTGCGACTCGTTGATCGGCGGAATAGCGCCGATCGAGTCGATCGCCGAGATAAATGAAAATGCCCGTCCGGCAAGATAATCCGAGGATCCGGAGCACCAGAAGCCAATGTCGGTCTGCTTGATGCCCAGCTCTTCGTAGAGCTGGGCGAAGCACGGAATCAGCATCTCGACACCGTTGGTGGTGCCGTCGGTGCGGCGGACATGCGGGGCGTGGGCAAAGCCGACCACCGCAACGTTGCGATCACTCATGTGTGGGTAGGCCCTTTACAGGTGGTGCTTGTAGGTGTCGTACTCGGCGTCGGGTTCTCCGCTGGGCCGGAAGTACTCGATGTTGTCGATGCCAAAACCCCACTCCTCGCGAGGCCTCCACACCGCCTCGACGCGCATGCCCATTCGCACTTCGTGCGCGTCGATTTCGGCGACCAGATGCAGGAACGCGATGTCGGCGCCGTCGAGCAGCACATAGGCCGCCACGTACGGCGGTTTGATGCGCTGGCCCTGGAACGGGATGTTGATGATCGCGAACGTCGTCACCGTGCCCTGGTCCGGCAGCTCGACAAAGTCGGTCGTAGGCTGGCCGGTGGCCGGGTCCGCACCATGCGGCGGGAAGTAGACTTTGCCGTTTTCGCCCGTTTTGGCGCCGAGCAGCCTGCCTTCCGCGATGGCGCGCAGGTACGCACTCTCCTCGTGGGAGGCGGTGTGCTGAATTGTCAGCGACACCGGCGTGACGATCATGGTGACCGGATCTTTTTCGTCGCCGCTCGGTGCGGGAACGGATTCGGCTTCGTCACCGAGCGCGAAGTAGGCGATGTCGGTGATGGCGCCCACCGGTTCGTCGGCCCAGTGCACGTGCACCCTGGTGCCGGTGCGGATAGCCGAAGGACCGGCAGCTCCGACATCAATCGCGTGTATCAGCGGNNGACACCGGTACCATCTCGCCCAGCGGTTCGTAGGTAACCGGGTCGTATTCTGCCGGCGGCACATGTACCCGACCATCCGACCCGCGGACCCCCAAAACACGCCGCTCGCGCAGTGCGGTGAAGAACTTGCCGAGGGTGGCGCCGACTGAACGGGTGTAGTCAAACGACAACGTTAGCGGCGCGGAGAGTGGTGGCTCACGGTGATCGATCAGGATCGGGCTGCTTGAACTGGCTGTCACGCCCTCGAGTAGAACAGGTTCTAAGAATGGTTTCAAGGAGGCAGGTATGAAGCTCGGACTGCAACTCGGCTATTGGGGCGCCCAACCGCCGGAGAACCACGGGGAACTCGTGGCCGCCGCCGAAGCCGCCGGCTTCGACGCCGTGTTCACCGCNNGTGGCCGGCACATGCTCGGGCTTGGAGTGTCCGGACCGCAGGTGGTGGAGGGCTGGTACGGCCAGTCTTTCCCCAAGCCGTTGGCCCGCACCCGTGAATACATCGACATCATCCGGCAGGTATGGGCGCGGAAGGGGCCGGTGACCAGCGACGGCCCCCACTACCCGCTGCCATTGAAGGAGGGGCAGGAGGGAGGCGGGCGACCGGCGACCGGCCTCGGCAAGCCGCTCAAGTCGATCACCCACCCCCTGCGCGCCGACATCCCGATCCTGCTGGGCGCCGAGGGGCCGAAGAACGTTGCGCTGGCAGGCGAGATCTGCGACGGCTGGCTGCCGATCTTTTACACGCCGCGGATGGCCGATACCTACAACGAATGGCTCGACGAGGGCTTCGCCCGGCCGGGCGCGCGCCGCAGCCGCGAGGATTTCGAGATCTGTGCCACCGCCAACATCGTCATCACCGACGACCGCGCCACCGCGTTCGCGGCGATGAAGCCCTACTTGGCCCTCTACATGGGCGGCATGGGCGCCGAAGACACCAACTTCCACGCCGACGTGTACCGCCGGATGGGCTACGGCGAGGTGGTCGATGACGTGACCAAGCTCTTCCGCAACAATCAGAAGGACAAGGCCGCGGAAGTCATTCCTGACGAGGTCGTCGACGACGCCGCGATTGTGGGCGACGTGGACTACGTGCGTAAGCAGATCAAGGCATGGGAGGCCGCCGGCGTCACGATGATGGTCGTCAGCGGCCGCAATACCGCGCAGATCAACGAACTCGCCGGGCTGGTGTAGGCCACCTTGCCACGGGTTTAGAACACGTTCTAGATTTACCGGATGACTGCCTCTCAGCACACCATCGCGGGCACGGTTATCACGATGCCCGTGCAGATCCGCAAGGCGACTCAACACATGGCGATGTTCTCCGTCGATGCTGACGCCGCGCAGCGGCTGATCGACTACAGCGGCCTGCAGGTTTGCCGGTACCTGCCCGGGCGCGCGATGGTGGTCCTGATGTTGATGCATTACATCGACGGGGACCTCGGCGAGTACCACGAGTTCGGCACCAGCGTGATGGTCAACCCGCCGGGGTCGAATGCAAGCGGACCACGGGCCCTGGGAGCGGCCGGGGCCTTCATCCACCACCTGCCCGTCGACCAGGCGTTCACCCTGGAAGCCGGTACCAAGATCTGGGGCTACCCGAAAGTCATGGCGGACTTCACCGTTCGAGAAGGCCGTCAGTTCGGCTTTGACTGCAGCGTCGACGGGCAACTGGTGGTCAGCATGGAATTTCGCCGCGGTCTGCCGATTCGATTGACCCCACGCCGGCAAGCGCAGCGCAGCTACTCACACCGCGACGGGGTAACCCGCGAGACCCCTTTCGAAAACACGATCGACGGCGTGCGCACTCGATTTGGTGGAGTACGCGTCCGGCTGGGCGATCACCCGTACGCGAAAGAGCTGGCTTCGCTGGGTTTTCCGAAGCGGGCGATGCTTTCCAGCTCCGTTGAACACGTTCAAATGACCTTCGGCGATGCTCAGGAGATCTCATGACCCCTTCCAAGTTGGAGACCAGACCAGATGTCGATCTGACCGACGGCACGTTTTACGCGGGTGACTCCCGCGCCGTCTACCGCTGGATGCGGGAGAACGAGCCGGTCTTTCGGGATAGCAAGGGGCTTGCCGCGGCGGCGACGTATCAGGCCGTCATCGACGCGGAGCGCAACCCCGAGTTGTTCTCGAACGCCGGCGGCATCCGACCCGACCAGCCGGGCGTCGAGATGATGATCGAGATGGACGATCCGCAACATTTGTTGCGCCGCAAGCTCGTCAACTACGGGTTCACCCGCAAGCGGGTTAAAGACCTGGGGTCCAAGATCGAGTCACTGTGCGACACGCTGATTGATGCGGTATGCGAACGCGGCGAGTGTGACTTCGTCTGGGACCTCGCCGCGCCACTCCCGATGGCGGTCATCGGCGACATGCTCGGCGTGCGCCCGGAAGAACGCGAGATGTTCCTCAAGTGGTCCGACGATCTGGTCAGTTCGTTGAGCAGCACTGCGGCCGAAGCGGACATCCAGGTCACCATGGAGGCCTTTGCCGCCTATAGCGGATACATGATGGGGATGATCGAGGAGCGCAAGGAGCAGCCGACCGACGACCTGGTCAGTGTCCTGGTGAATGCGGAGGTCGAAGGATCGCGGCTGGAGGACCACCAGATCGTCACCGAGGTGCTGCTGCTGCTCATCGGCGGCGACGAGACCACCCGGCACACGCTGTCCGGCGGAACGCGGCAGCTGTTGCAGCACCCCGATCAGCACCGGCGACTGGCCAACGACCTGGGATTGCTGCCCAACGCGATCGAGGAGATGCTGCGCTGGACCGCGCCGGTGAAGAACATGGCACGGACGATGACCGCCGACACCGAATTCCACGGCACCCAATTGCACAAGGACGAGAAGATAATCCTGCTGTTCGAGTCGGCCAACTTCGACGAGAAGGTGTTCGACGATCCCGACACCTTCAACATCGAGCGCTACCCGAACAACCACCTTGCTTTCGGCTTCGGGACGCACTTCTGCCTGGGGAACCAGCTCGCCCGGCTGGAGCTGTCGATCATGCAGACGCGTCTGCTGCAGCGCCTTCCGGATATGCGACTCGCGTCAGACGCCGCGCTGCCCCTGCGGCCGGCGAACTTTGTGTCCGGCCTGGAGAAAATGCCGGTGACGTTCAGCCCGACCGCGCCGCTCTGACTCTTTCGCCGAGCGTGAACTGGCTGCGAGTTGTTGGCCGATTTTTCGCAGTGAGTTCACGCTCGGCGTTTGGCCCAAGCGGACCCCAGCCGCTGCAGGATGCCGCCCTTGGTGTTCGCCGCCGTGACACGGATGGCAATCCAGCCCAGTTCGGCTAGAGCTTCGTATCGTTCGATGTCCCGCTGGAATTGCGCGCGGCTGATCCGGTGGTGTTCGCCCTCGTATTCCAGCGCTATTTTGACGTCCTCCCAACCCATATCGACGACGGCCACAAGTTCGCCGTATTCGCCATAGACGGGTATTTGCGTCTGCGGCCGGGGATAGCCAGCTTCGATGACCAACAGCCGCAGCCAGGTTTCGCGAGGCGACTCGGCGCCCGCATCGACGAGCGTCAGTGCGTGTCTCGCCCGCCTGATGTTGCGGTGTCCTTTGTAACGCTCGGCAAGAAATTGGACGTCCTCGACGTTCAGCCTGGTTGTCCGGGCCAGGGCATCGATCATCGCGACCGCCTTAGCAGTGGGATTCCGGCAGGCGAGGTCGAAAGCGGTACGTGCCGGCGTGGTTGCGGTCACCTCGCCGATCAGTTGGACTTCATCCTCGATAATCCTGTCCGACCAGGTGTGGATCCCCGTTGGGGGATAGCGGTTTTCGTAGAGCAATTCGGCGGGACCGCTGTCGTCGATCCACTTGGCGCAGTGGAGGGCGGATGCTGACCGCCCCGCGACGGTGCCGCGGCGTCTTGACCATAGCCACGCGGCCCGGGCGCGTGTCGACGCCGTGAGGGTGGTGCCAAGCGGGACGTACACGTCGGGATGGACCGCTACGAAACGGCTGCGCAACCGGTAGGGCGTCAGCACACCCGACGTGATCGCCTCGCTGCCGATGAATGGCTCCCGCATGCGGGGAGTCTGCCTTCGGGCACCGACAGCAGCGCCGAGCGTGAATTGGCTGCGAGTTTTTGGCCGATTTTTCGCAGTAGGTTCACGCTCGGCACAGGGAGCGAAAGGACACGTTCGGCGAAGGGGGGAGAGACGCGGTGCTAGCGGTTCTGGAAGTTGGGCTTGCGTTTCTCGGCGAACGCCCGCGGGCCTTCCTTGGCGTCCTCGGACAGGAACACCTTGATGCCGATCTGGGTGTCGATCTTGAACGCGTCGTTCTCGTTCATGCCTTCGGTCTCACGGATCGCCCGC
Organism: Mycobacterium sp.; assembly: GCA_003165155.1. Classification (GTDB taxonomy): domain Bacteria; phylum Actinomycetota; class Actinomycetes; order Mycobacteriales; family Mycobacteriaceae; genus Mycobacterium. Next base: position 10,474 of record PLSK01000091.1, read on the forward strand.
AGGATCGCCTGCACGGCCAGCGGCCCGTTGTTCTCGATGAGCGCTGCGATCTCGAGCGCCTTGGTCAGCGCCTGACCGTCGGGCACGAGGTGCCCGATCAAACCGATGTCCTTGGCCTCGGCGGCGGTGATGTGCCGGCCGGTCAGCAGCAGGTCGCACGCCACCGTGTAAGGGATCTGCCGCACCAACCGCACGGCCGAACCGCCCATCGGGTACAGGCTCCACTTGGCCTCGGAGATGCCGAACTTGGCACTCTCGCCGGCGATCCGGATGTCGGTGCCCTGCAGGATCTCGGTGCCGCCGGCGATCGCGGCGCCTTCGACGGCCGCAATGAGCGGTTTGGTGAGTCGGCGGCCCTTTAACAGTGCGTCGATGCGCGACGGGTCGTAGCTGCCGTCTTTGAACGAGTCGCCCGGCGGCTTCTTGGTAGCTGCCTTGAGATCCATACCCGCGCAGAAGTAGCCACCGGCCCCGGTCAGGATGCAGCACCTGATGTCGTCATCGTTGTCGACGCGGTCCCACGCCTCGACCATGATTTCCATCATTTCGGTGCTCAGCGCGTTGCGGGCGTGTGGTCGGTTCAGCGTGACGATGAGCGTGTGACCGCGCTTTTCGACCAGCGCGTCTGCTTCACTGAGTCCCGGATCCACGTTTGCTGGAGCCTCAGCCACGGTTACCGCCTCTCACTCGACATTGGGCATTCGCTTGTCAAGAAATGTAACACGTTCTAGTTTGGTGGCCGTGGCCCTCAATATCGCCGACCTTGCTGAGCACGCTATTGACGCTGTGCCTGACCGTGTAGCCCTCATCTGCGGCGACGAGCAGCTGACCTACGCCCAACTAGAAGAGAAAGCCAACCGCCTCGCGCACTACCTGATCGATCAGGGGGTGCAGAAAGACGACAAAGTCGGGCTGTACTGCCGCAATCGCATCGAGATCGTCATCGCGATGCTGGGCATCGTCAAGGCGGGCGCCATCCTGGTGAACGTCAACTTTCGCTACGTCGAGGGCGAACTTCGCTACCTCTTCGACAACTCCGACATGGTTGCGCTGGTCCACGAGCGTCAGTACGCCGACCGCGTCGCCAACGTGTTAGCCGACACGCCCAATGTCAAGACGATCCTCGTCGTCGAGGACGGCTCGGGCGACGCCGACAGCCTGGACTATCAGCGCTACGGCGGCGTCGAGTTCTACGCTGCGATCGCTCAGGGCTCGCCCGAACGGGACTTCGGCCCGCGCAGCGCTGACGACATCTATCTGCTCTACACGGGCGGCACCACCGGCTTCCCGAAGGGCGTGATGTGGCGTCACGAGGATGTCTACCGGGTCTTATTCGGTGGAACTGACTTCGCGACGGGCGAATTCGTCAAGGACGAGTACGACCTGGCCAAGGGCGGCGCAGCGAGTCCGCCGATGATCCGTCACCCGATTCCGCCGATGATCCACGGCGCCACCCAGTCGGCCACCTGGATGTCGATCTTCTCGGGCCAAACCACGGTGCTCGCACCGGAATTCAACGCCGACGAAGTCTGGCGCACCATTCACAAGCACAAGGTCAATTTGCTGTTTTTCACCGGCGACGCGATGGCGCGGCCGTTGCTCGACGCTCTGCTGGCACACCAGGAGAAGGGCAACGAGTACGACCTGTCGTCGCTGTTCCTGCTCGCCTCCACCGCGGCGCTCTTCTCGCCGAGCATCAAAGAGAAGTTTCTCGAACTGCTACCCAACCGGGTCATCACCGACTCGATCGGCTCGTCCGAGACCGGCTTCGGCGGCACAAGCATCGTCGCCAAGGACGCCCCGCACAGCGGTGGCCCGCGGGTGAGCATCGACCACCGGACCGTCGTCCTCGACGACGACGGCAACGAGGTCGAGCCCGGCTCGGGGGTGCGCGGCTTCATCGCCAAGAAGGGCAACATTCCGGTCGGCTATTACAAGGACGAAAAGAAGACCGCCGAGACGTTCAAGACCATCGACGGCGTCCGCTACGCCATCCCCGGAGACTGGGCGTTGGTCGAGGAGGACGGCACGGTGACCATGCTGGGCCGTGGTTCGGTGTCCATCAACAGCGGCGGCGAGAAGATCTACCCCGAAGAGGTCGAGGCCGCGCTGAAGGGGCATCCCGACGTCTTCGACGCGTTGGTGGTCGGCGTGCCGGATCCCCGGTTCGGCCAGCATGTGGCCGCAGTGGTGCAGCCTCGATCGGGGGCGCGTCCGTCGCTGTCGGAGCTGGACCGCTTCGTGCGCGCAGAGATCGCGGGATACAAAGTGCCGCGCAGCCTTTGGCTGGTCGACGAGGTCAAGCGTTCCCCTGCCGGCAAACCCGACTACCGGTGGGCCAAGGAACAGACCGAGGCACGCCCAGCCGACGATGTGCATGCGAGCCATGTGACCGCATGATGCACTCGGCTGTGTGAGCGATTTCGTCAAGCAGAACCCAGGCGCGCCGGCCGGCTACTTCGCTTGGGAGGCCGCGGGGCTGCGCTGGCTATCCAGCGTCGACGGCGGAGTGCCCTGTGCGCACGTGGTTTCCGTTGACGCGACAAGCCTGACTCTGCGGCGGCTTGACGCTGTGACTCCGAGTCCCGACGCGGCGCGCGAGTTCGGACGTCAACTGGCGGTCACACACGACGCGGGTGCCGCGGCATTCGGGACAGGACCCGAGGGATGGGAGCGGCCCGGTTTTTTCGGGCCGCTGTCGCAGCTGTTGCCGATGTCGCTGCGGGGGCACCCACGTTGGGGCGAGTTCTACGCCGAGGAGCGGCTGGTTCCGATGGCCGAACTCGCGGCGCCGCGTCTCGACGCTTCGACTCGTGCCACGATCGATTCCGTTGCGGCGCGTTGCCAAGCAGGTGACTTCGATGACGACGACCCGCCGGCCCGGCTGCACGGCGACTTGTGGGGCGGCAACGTGATGTGGACGCCCGACGGGGTGGTGCTGATCGACCCAGCCGCACACGCCGGTCACCGCGAGGGCGACCTCGCGATGCTGGCGCTGTTCGGCTGCCCGCACTACGAGGTCATCTTGGCGGGTTATCAGCAGGTCCGATTGCTCAAGCCCGGCTGGCGAAACCGCATTGGGCTGCACCAGCTGTTTCCGCTGCTGGCGCATGTCGTGCTCTTCGGCGGTGGGCACGCACGGCGGACGGATGCGTGTGCCCGCGCCGCGCTCGCCGTCTAGCTGCGTCTACTGTCGGATTGTGAATGGTGCCCAGGCTCTGATCAATACGCTGACCGGCGGCGCGATCGGCTACGGCATTCCGGCCGCGGTGGGTGCGGCGGTTGCGGCCCCCGATCGTCCGGTGCTGTGCCTGGAATCCGATGGTTCGGCGATGTACACGATTTCGGGGTTGTGGACGCAGGCGCGGGAGAACCTGGATGTGACGACTGTGCTCTACGACAACCGCGCGTACGACATTTTGCGGATCGAGCTGCAACGGGTTGGGGCCGGGTCCGCTCCCGGCCCAAAGGCGCTGGACCTCCTTGATTTGTCGCGTCCAACAATGGATTTCGCCAAGATCGCGGAAGGAATGGGTGTTCCGGCGCGGCGGGCCAGCACATGCGAGGAGTTGACCGAGGCCTTGCGCGCCGCCTTCGCGGAACCGGGCCCGCACCTGATCGATGCGATAGTGCCGTCAATAACGGGCTAGGACGGGAAGGCGGCTGACGAGCCAGTCCGTCAAGGTGTTGACCACCTCGACTCCAGTCTCGAACATGCCGTCGTGGGTTTCGGCCGCCAGCGCCACGCCCCAATGGCCGGATTGCGTAGGCACGATCCCGAATTGCCGGACCAGGTAGTCACCATTGACCCCTGGACCCCAACCGGCCTTGGCGGCAATACCTTTAGCGGCCAGCCCCCACCGCTGACCGATGACAAGATGGCGCATCAGGTCGATGACCGTTGTCGCTTCAGGGATTAACGACAACTGTGCAGCAAAACGTGCTTGTCGTTCCAGTGTCCACTGCGTTTGGCCGAATGCGGTGAACCCGCGCCGAAGTCGACGTGATTCGACCACGGTGCCGGCGTCACCGCACTCCCCGACGATGAGCTGTACCTTGCGCGCGGCCTCAGTCGGGTTGCCCAGCTGGGACCACAATTGCTCGGACGCCGGATTATCGGATTCGGTGATGGCTTTCACGACCAGGTCCTGGGCGCGTGCGCTGTCGGTGCGCAAAGCCGCGATCGCCAATGGGACCTTGATCGTCGACCAGGCGACACCGGAGGTCCACCGGCCCAGCGAATAGGTCCGGTCCGGACGGGCGATCGCCATGCCGATATTTGCCGGCACGGCGGCGGAAAGCTGTTCAAAGCTTGTTTCAAGCACAAGCTGAAGAGGCCGGGACGTCATGTGTTACCGGCGGATGGGCCACACCGGATCGCCGCATTCAACACCCTCGGCCGACAACTGGCGCTTCAGCACTTTGAAGGTCACCGTCCGCGGGAGCTCAGCGCTGATCCGGATGTAACACGGCCACTGTTTGGGACCCAAGTCGGGCTGCTCTGCCAGGAAGGCCCGGAACTTGTCGGTGTCGAATTCGGTGCCCGGCGCCAATACCAACGCGGCCATCACCTGGTCTCCGACGACGGGATCGGGTACCGGGTACACCGCCACTTCGGACGCGTCGGGATAGCGGAGCAGCACCCGCTCGATCGGGGCCGAACCGAGATTCTCTCCGTCGACCCGCATCCAATCGCCAAGGCGTCCAGCAAAGTACGCATAGCCGGCCTCGTCGCGATAGGCCAGATCGCCACTGTGGTAGACGCCGCCCGCCATCCGCGCTGCCTCGGCTTCCTCGTCGTTGTAATAGCCCTCGAAACGGCCCGGCCCGGCGGTGTTCACCACCTCGCCGACCACACACACCGGGCACGGCTCGCCGGTCTCGGGGTCGACGATGTCGATTCCGTCGGTTAGTGGGCCCAAAGCGGCCGGCGGAGTCTCGGGAGTGCGGGCGATCGCCACCCCGCCTTCGGTCGAACCGAACCCGTCCTGAACGACACACCCGAACCTGGTGCCGAAACGCTCAACGTCGACGGGCACGCCTTCGTTGCCGTACACGGCGCGCAGCGGGTTGTCCGCGTCGTCGGGCTGCTCGGGTGTCGCGAGCACGTAGGATAAGGGCTTGCCGACATAGTTGGCGTAGGTGGCGCCGTAGCGGCGCACATCCACCATGAAGTTCGACGCAGAGAACTTGCGCCGCAATGCCATCGATCCCTGGCACGCCGCCGCCACCGACCAGCCGACCAGTACCGCGTTGGAATGGAACAACGGCATCGACACATAGCAGACGTCGTCGCGGCCAAGTCCGAACCGCTGCGTCATCATTGCCCCGGCGACGGCAACCTTGCCGTGGCTGCACTTCACCGCCTTGGGCTCACCACTAGTTCCCGACGTGAAGATCAACATGAAAAGGTCGGTGGGCGAGGCGGACTGAAAGCGCACGTTGGCGTCTCGATGTGGGCCGACCTCGTCGGCCCACTCGGCTGAATCGACGTTGAGATGATCGATATCGCCCAATGTCGCAGCCGATTCCGAGTCGGCCAGCACCAGCTGGCAGTCCGCTCGGCTGATGTCGCGGGCCAACGCTTCGCCGCGGCGCACCGGGTTGAGACCGACCGGCACGATTCCAGACATCCCCGCCGCCACCAGCATTGCGGAGAAGAACGGCGTGTTCTCCAACAGCACGCCGACGTGCGGCGGCCGGGCCGGGTCAAGGCGCCGGCGCAGCGTCGCAACGATCGCGGCACTGTGCTGGAGGTGGTTACGCCAGCTCGTGAA
>PLSK01000091.1:16282-28182 GCA_003165155.1 Mycobacterium sp.
TCCTGCTAAGCAGGGGTTTCCGCCAGTTCTCGGCCGATCCGGCGCAGTTGTCCGGTCGCACCGCCGAGCGCGAACTCGGTTTCCTTGGCGGCCAGGAAGTAACGATGCGCCGGGTGATCGGTGTCGACGCCCACGCCACCATGCACGTGCACGATCGTGTGCGCGACTCGGTGCCCGGCGTCGGCCGCCCAAAAAGCCGCACTTGCCACCTCGAGCTCGGCCGGGAGGTCTTCGGAGACCCGCCAGGCCGCCTGCGTGAGGCTCAGCCGCAATCCCTTCACGTCGATATAGCCGTCGGCCAGCCGTTGTCCCACCGCCTGGAAGCTGCCGATCGGACGGTCGAACTGCTCACGGGTGCGGGCGTATTCGGCAGTCATCTGCAGTCCCCGCTCCAGCACTCCGAGCTGGAACGCGCTGCGGCCCAGCGCCGCAAGCGTGCCGAGCCACGGCACGACCTCGGTCCCACCAACCCGCCGCGATCCGTCCAGCGCAACGCCATCCAGCGCCAAGTACCCGACGCTGCCAAGTCCTGTGGTCTTCAACGGGGTCACCGCGACCCCGGGGTCATCGGCCGCGACCAGGAAAACCGCCGTGCCGGAATCGGTCTCGGCGGGTACAAGGAAGGCGTCCGCCACCGGGCCATATCCGACCAGGGTGCGAGTGCCAGTCAGCCGGTAGCCGTCACCGGAACCCGTGGCCAGTACCGGACCCTCGCCCATCTCGCCGTCCAGGGCGACGGTAAGGATTTTCTCGCCCTTGACCGCCGGCGCGCCCCAGCCCTGCTGCAGTTCCTCGGAGCCGAATCGTGCCAGGGCACCGGAAGCCAACATCACCGATTCCAGGTAGGGCACGGCGGCCATCTGGTGGCCGAGCGCGACCAGGATCGCCACTTGTTCGAGCACCCCGAAGCCGTCCCCGCCAAGTGTGGACGGGGCCGCGCTGGACAGGATGTCGGAGTCGATCAACTTGCTCCACAGCTCGCGGTCGAACCGTTGCTCGCGGCCGTCGAGCTCACGTTGGTGCTCCGGCGTGCACACCGAGTCCACGATCGTGCCGACCAGACCGCCGAGGTCGTTCGCCGCTTCGGTTGTCGTGAAATCCATAAATGTTCAGTCCTTAGTAGGCATTCGTTCTTGAAAGAAGATCAGCGGTTGGCTCGCGGCAGCCCCAGCGCGACCATCCCGATGATGTCGCGCTGCACCTCGTTGGTGCCGCCACCGAAAGTCAGGATCAGGCAAGCCCGGTGCATCCGCTCGGCCCGAGCGCGCAGCAACTCGCCCGGCGAATCCTGACGCAGCGTGGCCGCGGTGCCCAGAACCTCCATCAGTAGCCGGTAGGCCTCGGTGGCCAGCTCGGTGCCGAACACCTTGGCCGCCGACGCATCCGCCGGCGACAGGGCCTCGCTAGCCGCAGACGCCAGCTCCCAGTTGATCAGCTTGAGAACCTCGGCCTTGGCGTGCACCCGGGCCAGGTTCAGCTGCACCCACTCCGAATCGATGAGCCGGGCACCGCTGGAGTCCTTGGTGTTCTGCGCCCACTCGCGAACCTCGCGCAGGGCCAGGAAGATCGGTTGCGGGGAGACCAGGGCGACCCGCTCGTGGTTGAGCTGGTTGGTCACCAGCTTCCAGCCGCCGTTCTCCTCGCCGATCAGGTTGGTCACCGGGACCCGCACGTCGGAGTAATAGGTGGCGCTGGTGTCCACGCCGGACATGGTGTGCACCGGGGTCCAGGAGAACCCTTCGGCGGTCGTCGGCACGGCCAGCATCGAAATGCCGCGGTGCTTCTTTGCCTCGGGGTTGGTGCGCACCGCCAGCCACACCCAGTCCGCGTAGGCGATCAGGCTGGTCCACATCTTCTGGCCGTTGATCACGTAGTCGTCGCCGTCACGCACCGCGCTTGTGCGCAGGTTCGCCAGGTCGGTGCCGGCGCCGGGCTCGGAGTAACCGATGGAAAAGTGCAGTTCGCCCGCCGCGATCTTGGGCAGGAAGAATTTTTTCTGTTCCTCGGTGCCGAAGGCCATGATGGTCGGCGCCACGCTGTTGATCGTCAGGAACGGCACCGGCACCCCGGCGATCGCGGCCTCGTCGGTGAAGATCAGCGAGTCCATTGGGGAGCGATCCTGGCCGCCGTACTCCTTGGGCCAGTTCAGGGTGAGCCACCCGTCCTTGCCCATCTGCGCAACGGTGTCGCGATACGCGTTGCCGGTTCCAACCTCGCCCTGTGTAGAGCTCAACGCCTCGCGGCGCTCCGGCGTCATAAGCGTGGTGAAGTACGACCGCAGCTCGCGACGCAGCTCTTCCTGTTCAGGGGTGTAACTGATGCGCATTCCAGCCGTCCTTTGGTTAACCGTGCCAAGCGTGCGACGAACCCCAGCCAGCCGTCGTAGCCCGACGACCGACCCCATCCGTCTTCCCGGTTGTAACACGTTCTAGTCTGGGAATCCAGCGACCGTTTCGTCAGACGCACTGGGGCCTTATTGTGGTGCTACTGAACATAGGGGTCCTGACGGGATGTGGGGCCTACACCAAGTCAGGTTCGAGGAGGATGCCGTGCGGGTGATCGTGGATCGTGACCGGTGTGAAGGTAACGCGGTGTGCTTGGGAATCGCGCCGGATATGTTCGACTTGGACGACGAGGACTACGCAGTCGTGAAAACCGATCCGATTCCGCCGGGCCAAGAGGATCTGGCCGAACAGGCGATCGCCGAATGCCCGCGCGCAGCCCTCTTGCGCAGCGACTAACCCGAGCCTGAGCAGTGTGTGACCCGAGACTAGAGGTATTCATAAATTGACTAGCAGCACGAACGCGGCCGATCTATCCGGAAAGGTCGCGGTGGTAACCGGTGCGGCCGCAGGCTTGGGACGGGCCGAAGCGCTCGGCCTTGCGCGCTTGGGCGCCACCGTCGTCGTCAATGACATCGCCTGCGCGCTGGACGCCTCAGACGTCATCGACGAGATCGGCGCCGCCGGCGCCAAGGCCGTGGCGGTCACCGGTGATATCAGCGAACGCGCCACCGCTGACGAGCTGGTTTCCTGCGCCGACGGGCTGGGCGGCCTGGATATCGTGGTGAACAACGCCGGGATCACCCGCGACCGGATGCTGTTCAACATGTCCGACGAGGAGTGGGACCTCGTCATCGCCGTGCATCTGCGCGGACATTTCCTGCTCACGCGCAATGCGGCCACCTACTGGCGCGCCAAAGCCAAAGACGCGGGGGGCTCCGTCTATGGGCGGATTGTCAACACCTCCTCGGAGGCTGGCCTTACGGGCCCGGTCGGGCAAGCCAACTACGGCGCCGCCAAAGGGGGCATCATCCAGCTGACCTTGACAGCAGCGCGAGCGCTGGGCCGCTATGGGGTGTGCGCGAACGCGATCTGTCCGCGCGCCCGCACTGCGATGACTGCTGACGTGTTCGGCGCAGCCCCAGACGCCGAAACAGACGGCGTCGACCCGCTGTCGCCCGAGCACGTGGTGAACCTGGTCCAGTTCCTGTCGTCCCCCGCGGCCGCGGAAGTCAACGGTCAGGTGTTCATTGTTTACGGTCCTCAGGTGACGCTGGTCGCGGCCCCGACGGCGGAGCACAAGTTCATCGCGGACGGCGGGGCATGGGAGCCGGCCAGACTCAGCAACACGTTGCAGAGCTACTTTGCCGGCCGCGATCCGGAACACAACTTTTCCGCGGTCGGCCTGATGGAGCAATAACGCTGTGCAGTTACTTTTCGGAGAGTATTCAACACGTGCAAAATATGTCAGATTGACGCCGCTGAAACCATTCTGAGCTGCCCAAATTGATGCACCCGACGGGAGCTTACTTTCCATTGGGCTGGTGAAGTTGTTTTAAGTTAATATGATCCGGCTCACATCGAGTCGGGAACTACAGAAGGTAGTGCAAAGGCGACACACAGACTTCGCCGCGAGCAGCAGAGGGGGGACCGAGTTGCTCCAACAACTCGCGATTCCGGTCCGCGCTGTCGGCGGGTTCTTCGAGATGTCGATCGACACGGCTCGGGCCACATTCCGCCGGCCGTTCCAACTGCGCGAGTTTCTTGATCAGACCTGGATGATCGCCCGGGTATCCCTGGTGCCGACGTTGCTGGTCTCCATCCCGTTCACGGTCCTGGTGGCCTTCACCCTCAACATCCTGCTGCGCGAACTCGGGGCCGCCGATTTGTCTGGTGCCGGAACGGCATTCGGCACTATCACCCAGCTGGGCCCGGTAGTCACCGTGCTGGTCGTAGCCGGTGCCGGCGCCACCGCGATCTGCGCCGACCTGGGCGCTCGCACGATCCGCGACGAGATAGACGCGATGCGGGTGCTCGGCATAGATCCGATCCAACGGCTGGTCGTACCACGGGTTTTGGCGTCCACATTGGTCGCGCTTCTGCTGAACGGCTTGGTGTGCGCCATCGGCTTGTCTGGCGGCTATGTATTCTCCGTCTTTCTCCAGGGCGTCAACCCGGGTGCTTTCATCAATGGGCTGACGGTGCTTACCGGGCTACGCGAATTGATCCTCGCCGAAGTAAAAGCGTTGCTGTTCGGCGTGATGGCCGGGTTGGTCGGGTGTTACCGCGGCCTGACCGTCAAGGGCGGCCCCAAGGGCGTCGGAAATGCCGTCAACGAAACCGTCGTCTACGCGTTCATTTGCCTGTTCGTCATCAACGTGGTCGCTACGGCCATCGGCGTGCGATTGTCAGCGAAGTGAGCCGTCGTGAGCTATGACGTCAGTTACCGGCTCCNNGCACTGACTCGGTACCGGAAGGAGACGATCCGGCTGGTTGCCGAGATGACGCTGGGTGCGGGCGCACTCGTCATGATCGGCGGCACCGTCGGCGTCGCGGCGTTCCTGACACTGGCGTCCGGTGGAGTCATCGCCGTGCAGGGCTATTCCTCGCTGGGCAACATCGGTATCGAGGCGCTGACGGGGTTCTTATCGGCGTTCCTGAACGTCCGTGTCGTCGCCCCGGTGATTGCGGGAATCGCGTTGGCGGCCACCATCGGTGCCGGCGCCACCGCTCAATTGGGTGCCATGCGGGTTTCCGAGGAGATCGACGCCGTGGAATGCATGGCGGTGCACTCGGTGTCCTACCTGGTTTCCACCCGGCTGGTCGCGGGCCTGGTCGCGATCATTCCGCTGTACTCGTTATCCGTGCTTGCCGCATTCTTCGCCGCCCGCTTCACCACGGTGTTCATCAACGGGCAGTCCGCGGGTCTGTACGACCACTACTTCAACACGTTCCTCATGCCGGAAGACCTGCTGTGGTCGTTCCTACAGGCCATCGTGATGTCTATCGCGGTGATGCTGGTCCATACCTATTACGGCTACAACGCCAGTGGTGGATCGGTCGGCGTCGGCATCGCAGTCGGCCAGGCGGTGCGCACGTCGCTGATCGTCGTCGTTGTCATCACTTTGTTCATCTCGCTCGCGGTTTACGGCTCGTCCGGTAACTTCAACCTCTCGGGATAAAGGGGCCCCCAAAAAGACTATGTCAGAAGGCATATCGCGACGTTCAACCGTCCGGCTGGCAGCAGCGCTGCTGGCCGGATTGATCGTCGCGTTCGCTGTCCTGACGTACCTTTCGTACAACGCGGCTTTCGCCTCGACCGACACCGTCACCGTGTCGGCGCCGCGGGCTGGGCTGGTGATGGAGAAGGGCGCCAAGGTCAAGTACCGCGGCATCCAGGTCGGCAAGGTCGAGGACATCAACTACAGCAACGAGCAGGCGCGGCTCACGCTCGCCATCAGCAGCGATGAAATGCACTTCATCCCGGCCAACGCGACGGTACATATCGCGGGTAACACCGTCTTCGGCGCCAAGTCGGTGGAATTCATTCCGCCCCAGACGGCTTCGCCGACATCGCTGCGTCCGGACGCGCATGTGCAGGCCTCGGCGGTGCAGCTGGAAGTCAACACGTTGTTCCAGTCGCTCGTCGACCTGCTGCACAAGATCGACCCGGTCGAATTGAATGGCACGCTGAGCGCACTGTCCGAAGGCCTGCGTGGTCACGGTGACGACCTGGGCAAGCTGTTGTCAGGGCTGAATACGCTGACGCGGCAAGTCAACCCCAAGTTGCCTGCCTTGCAAGAGGATTTTCGCAAGGCCGGAATCGTGACCAACGTCTACGCGCAAGCGGCGCCCGATCTGAACACCGTGATCGACAACCTGCCGACAATCAGCAAGACCGTGGTAGATCAGCAGAACAATCTCAACGACACTCTGCTGGCCACGATCGGTTTGAGTAACAACGCCTATGAAACGCTGGAGCCGGCTGAGCAGAACTTCGTTGACGCGATCAACAGATTGCGGGCCCCGCTCAAGGTGACCGCCGACTACTCGCCGGAATTCGGGTGTCTGTTCGCGGGTATCGGACGCGGTATCAAGGAGTTCGCCCCGCTGCTCGGCATCCGCAAGGCAGGCCTGTTCACGTCGTCGAGCTTCGTGCCCGGTTCGCCGTCTTACACGTATCCCGAGTCCCTGCCCCTGGTAAACGCTTCCGGGGGGCCGAATTGCCGCGGTTTGCCGGATATTCCGACCAAGCAGAATGGCGGGTCGTACTTCAAATCGCCCTTCCTCGTTACTGACAACGCCAACATCCCCTACGAGCCGTTTACCGAACTGCAGTTTGATGCACCCTCGACCCTGCAGTTCTTGTTCCATGGCATTTTTGCCGAACGGGACGACTTCTGATGGCGGAAACGAAAATGCCGTCGGCCCGGTCGGTCGCGATCAAGGTCAGTATCTTCGCGGTGGCCATGCTGTTGGTCGCCGCAGGGCTGGTGGTGGTCTTCGGCAGCTTTCGGTTCGGTCCCGAATCCAGCTACCACGCAACCTTTACCGACGCCTCTCGGTTGAAAGCCGGCCAGAAGGTCCGCATCTCGGGGGTGCCGGTCGGCGCGGTGTCCGGCGTGAAACTCAACGCGGACAACACCATCGACGTGGAGTTCGGTGTCGACAAGCGTTACACGCTGTATTCGTCCACGCGCGCGTTGATCCGATATGAAAACCTGGTCGGCGACCGGTTCCTGGAGATCACATCGGGTCCCGGCGAGTTGCGCAGGCTGCCGCCGGGCGGAACCATCAACTCTCAACATACCAGTCCGGCACTGGATCTCGATGCGCTGCTGGGCGGACTGAGGCCGGTACTCAAGGGGTTGGACGCCGACAAGATCAACACGATCAGCAGCGCAGTCATCGAATTATTACAGGGCCAGGGCGGAGCCTTGTCGAACGTGCTGGCTGACACCAGCGCGTTCTCGACGGCGCTGGGGCAACGGGATCAGCTCATCGGTGACGCGATCACCAACCTCAACACGGTACTGGGGACCATCGACCAAAAGAGTGCGCAATTTTCGGCCAGCGTCGACCAGCTACAGCAATTGATCACTGCGCTGGCCAAAAACAAGGACTCGATCGCGGGCGCTATCCCGCCGCTGGCGTCGACAACGGCGGACCTGACCGAGCTGCTGCAGAGTTCACGCCGGCCGCTGCAGGGCGTCCTTGAAAACACTCGGCCACTGGCCACCGAGCTGGACAACCGTAAGGCCGAGGTGAACAACGACATTGAGCAACTGGGCGAGGACTACCTGCGACTGTCTGCACTCGGCGCCTACGGATCGTTCTTCAACATCTACTTCTGCGCCGTGACAATCAAGATCAACGGACCGGCCGGCGGCGACATTCTGCTGCCAATCGGTGGACAGGTGGATTCAAGCAAGGGCAGGTGCGCTTTTGCCAAATAAACGAGGGGATCCAAATAAACGAGGGGATCCAAATAAACATAAGGCGCCAAATGTGAGGCGTGAACGGAATCCATTGCGCACCGGAGTCTTCGGCTTGGTGTTGGTGATCTGCGTCGTGTTGCTCGCATTCGGCTACTCCGGGCTGCCGTTCTGGCCGCAGGGCAAGCCGTACGACGCCTACTTCACCGACGCGGGCGGCATCTCGCCCGGCAACGCCGTCTACGTGTCGGGCTTCAAGGTCGGTCAAGTGCAGTCCGTCGGTCTGGCCGGCGACAGCGCGAAGGTGACTTTCACCGTGGACCGCCATGTTGCTGTCGGTGATCAGTCGCTGGCCGCCATCCGCACCGGCACCATCCTCGGCGAGCGCTCCATCGCGGTTAGCCCCGCTGGAAGGGGCAAGGGAACCACCATTCCGCTGAGCCGGACCACCACGCCCTACACGCTGGCGGGCGCGCTCGAGGATCTGGGTCAAGACGCGAACAACCTGAACAAGCCGCAGCTCGAGCGGGCCCTGAACGTTCTCACCGACACGCTGCAAGACGCAGCCCCCGAGTTGCGCGGCGCACTCGATGGAGTGACATCGCTGTCCCGTACTTTGAACCGCCGAGACGAGGCGCTGCAGGGCCTGCTGGCGCACGCAAAGTCGGTGACGTCCGTGTTGTCGCAGCGCGCCGACCAGGTCAACAAGCTGGTCGACGACGGTAACGATTTGTTCGCCGCGCTCGACGAGCGGCGTGCCGCGCTGAGTCAGTTGATCGCGGGGATCAGTGATGTTGCAACGCAGATTTCCGGCTTCGTGGCCGATAACCGCAAGGAGTTCGGTCCCGCACTGAGCAAGCTGAATCTGGTGCTGGACGACCTCAACGAGCGGCGCGATTACATCACCGAGGCCCTCAAACGGCTGCCGGGCTACGCGACCGAGTTGGGCGAGGTGGTTGGTTCCGGACCCGGATTCAACGTCAACGTCTACGGCGTGATACCGGCGCCGCTGCTGGCGACGATGTTCGACTTCGTCTACCAGCCGGGCAAGATGCCGGCCAGCTTCGCCGACTACCTGCGCGGGCTGATCCAGGAACGCTGGACCATTAGGCCGAAGTCCCCATGATAGAGCGGGCTTCCGGCAGCCGCGGGCTGCGTAACATCACCATCGCCGCGCTGGTCGCGGTGCTGATAGGCGGCGCCTATGTGCTGTTCTCCGCCGCTGGCGGCGGGCGAAAGATCGTCGGGTACTTCGCATCTGCTGTAGGTATCTACCCCGGAGATCAGGTCCGCATCCTCGGAGTTCCGGTGGGCTCGATCGACTCGATCGAACCGCGGGCTTCCGACGTCAAGATCACCATGTCGGTCTCCGGGGACGTAAAAGTCCCCAAGGACGCGAAAGCCGTAATCATGTCGCCGAACCTGGTGTCGGCTCGCTTCATTCAGCTCACCCCGGCATATACCGGCGGTGCGGTGCTACCCCAGGATGGCAGCATCGATCTGGCCCGCACCGCGGTGCCGGTGGAATGGGACGAGGTGAAGCAAGCCCTGACCCAGCTGGCCGTGGAGCTCGGACCGGCGTCCGGATCGATGCAGGGGCCATTGGGCGCGGCGATCAACCAGGCCGCGAACACGCTCGACGGCAAGGGCGAGTCGTTCCACAACGCGTTGCAGGAGCTCTCGCAAGTCGCTGGGCGGCTGGGGGATTCACGCAGCGACATCTTCGGCACAGTCAAGAACCTGCAGGTGCTGGTCAACGCGCTGTCGGCGAGTAACGAGCAGATTGTGCAGTTCGCGGGCAACGTCGCGTCGGTGTCGCAGGTGCTTGCAGACAGTTCGCATCATCTCGACAACACCCTGGGCACGCTCAACAAAGCACTCTCGGATGTCCGGGGGTTTCTGCATGAAAACAACTCGACGCTGATCGATACGGTCGGCAAGCTCAATGACTTCGCCCAGACGTTGAGTGACCAGAGCGACAATATTGAGCAGGTATTGCACGTGGCCGGCCCCGGCATCGCCAACTTCTACAACATCTATGACCCGGCGCAGGGCACGTTGAACGGCCTGTTGTCGATACCCGAATTCGCCAACCCCGTGCAATTCATCTGCGGTGGCTCCTTTGAAACTGCTGCCGGGCCAAGTGCGCCCGACTACTTCAAGCGCGCCGAGCTCTGTCGCGAGCGACTGGGTCCGGTGCTGCGCAGGCTGTCCGCCAACTATCCGCCGATCATGTTTCACCCGCTCAACACGATCACCGCGTACAAGGGTCAGATCATCTACGACACTCCAGCCACCCAAGCCAAGTCGGAGACGCCGATTCCGCAGCTGACCTGGATCCCGGCGAAAGGTGCCCCATCGTCGCCGGCCGCCCAGAATCCNNCCGCCGCCGCCAGCCGCGCAGGGAGGTGGCGGATGAAGCCAATCTGGTTGCGCAGCAGTGCGTTAGCAGCAGGTGGCATGCTGCTGGCCGGTTGTCAGTTCAGCGGGCTGAACTCGCTGCCGTTGCCCGGAACTGCCGGTCACGGCGGTGGCGGGTACCAAGTCACCGTCGAAATGGCCGATGTCGCCACGCTGCCGCAGAACTCGCCGGTCATGATCGACGACGTCACCGTGGGCAGCGTCTCGGGAATTCAAGCCGAGCAGCGCTCTGACGGATCTTTTTATGCTGCGGTAAAGTTGGCGCTCGACAAGAATGTCGTGCTGCCGGCCAACGCGACGGCCGCGGTTGCCCAGACGTCACTGCTGGGCTCGTTACACATCGACCTGGCCGGCCCGAAGGACAAGCCGGCGGCCGGCAGGCTGGCCGACGGGTCGATAATTGCGGAGTCCAACACCGGCCGCCGCCCCACCACCGAAGAGGTGTTCTCGGCGCTTGGTGTGGTGGTCAATAAAGGNNTTAAATCGGTTCTCTGCGATCCTGGCGAACGACAAGGACAACCTGGGCCGCGCACTCGACACGCTGCCGGAAGCGATACGCGTGCTCAACAAGAATCGGGACCACATCGTCGACGCGTTCGCCGCACTCAAGAAGCTGGCCACGGTGACCTCGCGAGTGCTGTCAAAAACCAAGGTGGACTTCGCTGAGGATCTCAAAGGCCTGTATTCAGTCGTGAAAGCCCTCAACGACAACCGAAAGAATTTCGTCACCTCGCTGCAGTCCTTGCCGACGTTCCCGTTCCCCAACTTCGGCATCAAGCAGGCCGTGCGCGGCGACTACCTCAACGTGTTCACCACCTTCGACCTCACCTTGCGCCGGTTTGGTGAGACGCTATTCACCACGTCGTACTTCGATCCGAACATGGTTCACATGGCCGAGATCCTCAAACCGCCCGATTTCTTGACCGGCGAAATGGCCAACCTGTCCGGACAGGCGGCCGATCCGTTCAAGATTCCGCCCGGCACTGCTTCGGGTTCAGAGGGGCACTGAGGGGGCCGGGCAGATGATAGACAGACTGACCAAGATCCAGCTCGGCATCTTCGCGTTGATCACCGTCATCACCCTGACTGTGATGGGGATCTACTATCTGCGGGTACCCGCCGCGCTGGGTATCGGGACCTACGGCGTGAGTGCGGACTTCGTCGCCGGCGGCGGCCTGTACAAGAACGCTAACGTGACCTACCGCGGTGTCGCGGTCGGCCGGGTGGAGTCGGTGGGTCTGAACCCCAATGGGGTCACCGCCGAAATGCGGCTCAACAGCGGCACTCCCATTCCGTCGAACGTCACCGCCACCGTGAAGAGTGTGTCGGCCATCGGTGAGCAGTACATCGACCTGGTCCCACCGGCCACTCCGTCGCCGGCCAAGTTGCGCAACGGATTCCGGATCGAACGAGAGAACACCCGGATCGGCCAGGACGTCGCCGGCTTGTTGAAGCGGGCCGAGAATCTGGTCAACAGCCTCGGTGACACCCGGTTGCGCGAGCTGCTCCATGAGACCTTCGTCGCGGCCAACGGGTCCGGTCCGGAGCTAGCCCGGCTGATCGAATCCGCGCGGTTGTTGGTCGACGAGGCCAACGCCAACTATCCCCAAGTCTCGCAGTTGATCGATCAGGCGGGGCCGCTACTGCAATCCCAGATTCGCGCCGGCGCTGACATCAAGTCGTTGTCCGATGGGTTGGCGCGGTTCACTTCTGAGGTGCGGCAGGCCGACCCGCAGCTGCGCACAACCTTGGACATCGCCCC
>PLSK01000091.1:28225-33186 GCA_003165155.1 Mycobacterium sp.
CTGGACTTCAAGCTGGACCTGAACGACCCGCCGCCGTGCGCTGTCGGCTTCGTGCCTCCGCCTTTGATTCGCACCCCGGCCGACGAGACGCTGCGCGAGCTGCCAAAGGACCTGTACTGCAAGACCGCCCAGAACGATCCGGGCACCGTGCGCGGCGCACGTAACTATCCGTGCCAGGAGTTCCCTGGCAAACGAGCGCCGACGATTCAGCTCTGTCGTGACCCGAAGGGCTATGTCCCCGTTGGCCGCAGCCCCTGGCGCGGCCCGCCGGTCCCGTACGATGCGCCGGTAACAAATGGGCTTAACGTACTGCCGCCCAACAAGTTTCCTTACATTCCGCCGGGCGCTGATCCCGATCCGGGCGTTCCGATAGTTGGGCCGCCGCCTCCAGGTGTGGCGCCAGGGCCCGGGCCGGTTCCGCGTCAGCCTGCGTTCGATCCGCCGCCGCCCAACGACAACGGGCCACCACCGCCGTTCACGTCATGGCAGCCGCCGGGCGTCCCACCGGTTCCGCCGCAGGTTCCGTATCCGAAGTACCTCCCGCCGCCACCGCCGGAAGGGACCGGACCCGTGCCCGGGCCAGCGCCGGAAGCCGCCCCGGCCCCCGGCCCGCAGCCGCAAGCCGGTGGCCCGGCGTACACCACCTATGACCAGAACACTGGTGCATTCGCGGACCCGGCAGGGGGTACTGGTATTTTCGCGCCCGGCACCGGAGGCGTTTCCAGCGCCGAAAATTGGGTGGACCTGATGCTTGATCCAAGGCCGATGTAGTGGTCGACGACCAAACGACGACTCAACGCGTCCGTCGGCGAGCATCGCGTGCGGCGGGCCCGGCGAGCGAGTCGACCGAGGCCGGCACTGTTCGGGTAGAGGTTGCGGCCCAGTTGAAGCAGCCGGCGAAGGCGGGCAAGATCCTGAAGTCCGTCAAGCCGCCGCCGCGGCGGCCGGCGCGCCGGGTCCTGGTCGGCTGGATCTGGTTTGCCGCCGCGTTATCGGCGATCGGTGGGCTGGTGGCCTGCCTCGCCTTCCTGGTCCTTCAGCAGCGGCACGCTGAGGCCGATCAAGCCCGCGACCAGCGCTTTGTCGACACCGCAACGCAGACGGTGGTCAACATGTTCAGCTACAAACAGGACACCATCGACGAAAGCGTGAATCGGCTCTATAACAGCACCAGTGGCCCGCTGCGCGGCATGCTCGGCGCCAACAACAACATCGAGAACCTCAAAGCCTTGTTCCGTTCNNCGCGTCACGGTGGCCGACATTGACGGAGTCAACAAACCTTCCATGCCCTACCGGCTACGGCTCATCGTGCACGAGGACGAGCAGGGACGGATGACCGGCTACGACCTGAAATATCCCGACGGGGGGAACTGATGCGGTGGCGGTGGTGGCTGATCGCCGTCGCGGGTTGCCTATCGGTCGCAGCAATTGTCGGGTTGTCGGCGGCGGGTGGCTGGTTCTACTGGGAACGAGTGCAGACGCGCGGCGAGGAGCAAGCGCGGACGGCGTTGCCCGCGCTGGCGGCCAAAGAAATACCCGAGGTTTTCGGCTACGACTACCAGACCGTTGAGCGCAGCCTCGCCGACGCGTATCCATTCCTGACGCCCGAGTATCGCCAGGAGTTCCAGAAGAGCGCCAACACGCAGATCATTCCGGAGGCGAAGAAGCGCGAGGTGGTCGTCCAGGCCAATGTCGTCGGGGTGGGAGTCATGTCCGCCAAACGGAATTCGGCGTCAGTGATGGTCTATTTGAACCGCACCGTGACCGACAAGTCGCGACAGCCGCTCTACGACGGCAGCCGGTTGCGGGTGGACTTCAAGAAGATCGGCGACAATTGGCTGATCAACTACATCACGCCGATCTAAGCGACTCGGGCATCCAGGAGCGCAAGGCTCAGGAGCAAAACGCAACGTTGTTGCACTGCAACGGGTAACGCTGAATTGGAGTGGGCGGGGGACCGACCAGCTGCAGTGAGAAGGGTTGCTTGGTCATCGCTGGCTCCAGGCCGCATTCGGCGCCGTGCACAGTGGTGTGCGTGCCGGCAAGCGAGCCGTCGTCGAATGCGTAGGTTTCGGTGGACGGCGCGGTGCTGCCGTCTGGGCAGGAAACGCCGTCGGCCACGGTCGCCTGGAAGGTCCAGAGTCCGCTCACCAGCCGGGCTCTTCCGCCGTAGTTCTGCAGCCTGTCCGCACGGCTGATTTGTTCTGCAGTCGCGCTGACGATGTTCAGAGCGCAGAAGTCTGCCTGAATATCCGGATTGGAATAGTCCTTGTAGTAGCGGCTGCCGTTTACTTGATCGCATAGCGCCGTTATCGTCCAGGTCGCCCCCGAGACGCCAGCCTGGTTGAACGCGTAGTTGCCGTCCGGCGGCGGCCCGACCGCACTCGCCGGGTCACCCGAATTCAGGGCAATTCCGATTGCAACGGCCGAGAAGATGCCGGCACCGACGGCCAGCCCACGACTGAGATTCAAGTCGTGCACCCCCTTCGCTTCTTACGCTACTTAGCGTCGCTTGGACGCGCATCGGCGAGTGCGTCGAGAAACGACCGCGCCCAGCGATCCACGTCATGGGCCAGGACCTGCCGGCGCAGTGCCCGCATCCGGCGTCGCCCCTCATCGGCCGGCTGATTCAGTGCCGCCTCGATGGCGTCCTTGACGCCTTCCAGGTCATGCGGATTGACCAGATAGGCCTGCCGGAGTTCGGCCGCCGCCCCAGTGAATTCGCTGAGGACGAGCGCGCCGCCAAGATCGCTGCGGCAGGCCACGTACTCCTTGGCCACCAGGTTCATTCCGTCCCGCAGCGGGGTGACCAGCATAACGTCGCTGGCCACGAAGAACGCGATGAGTTCGTCGCGGGGAACGGGACGGTGCAAGTAGTGCACCACCGGATGGCCGACCTCGCCGTATTCGCCATTGATATGGCCGACTTCGCGCTCGATGTCGTGGCGCAGGATCTGATAACTCTCGACGCGTTCGCGGCTCGGTGTTGCCAGCTGGATCAGCACGGTGTCGTCGCGTTTGACACGTCCCTCGGCGAGCAGTTCGGAAAACGCGTGAAGCCGCACATCGATGCCCTTGGTGTAGTCGAGCCGGTCGACGCCGAGCAGGACCTTGCGGGGGTCGCCCACCTCGGCCCGGATCTCCTGGGCGCGGCGCCTGATCTTGCGGCCGCGGGCAGTGTGGTCGAGTGCCCCGGAGTCGATCGAGATGGGAAAAGCGCCAACCCGAACGTTGCGTTCCTCGAGCTCGACTTCACCGAACCGCGAGCGAACGCCGACCGATCCCCGAGAGGTATTGGCGCCGAGCAGCCGTCGGGACAGGATCAGGAAATTCTGCGCGCCGCCAGGCAGATGGAATCCCACCAGGTCGGCACCGAGCAGGCCTTCGATGATCTCGCTGCGCCAAGGGATCTGCATGAACAGCTCCACCGGCGGGAACGGGATGTGCAAAAAGAAACCGATAGTGACGTCGGGCCGCAACGCACGCAGCATGTTCGGTACCAATTGCAGTTGGTAGTCCTGCACCCAGACGGTCCCGCCGTGCGCGACGGTGCGTGACGTGGCCTCGGCGAAGCGGCGATTGACTTTGACGTAGCGCTCCCACCAATCGCGGTGGTAGATCGGTTTGACGATGACGTCGTGGTACAGCGGCCACAGCGTGGCGTTGGAGAAACCCTCGTAGTACTCGGCGACATCGTCGGCGCTCAATCGCACCGGAATCAGTCGCAGGTCTTCCTGGACGATGGGCTCAGCGTCGACGTCGACGTCATCGTCGACCACGCCCGGCCAGCCGACCCACGCCCCGCGCCGGCGGCGCAGCAGCGGCTCCAGGGCTGTGACCAACCCGCCGGGGCTGCGTTTAAACGATGTCGTCCCGTCGGGAAGCCGCTCCAGATCGACGGGCAGCCGGTTGGCTACCACCACGAAGTCCGAATCCCCGAAGCGTGCAGTCTTCGGGTTCTGGCCTCCCCTGGGAACCATCTATGTGTCGAGTTTCGCGGGTCCAATACCGAGCATGGACAGGAACACGCGGCACTCGTCGGCGTCGTTCGCATAGGCGGCGACGACCCGCCTGGCCTGGCTCGCGGTGCTGTCGGCCAAGGGCTCCACGTCGCCGATTTCGGCAGGGTCAGTTTTGGAAGGCATGACATAACTCTATGCGACGCGGGCATTTGCCCGCAGCCATACCGTTTGGCCTGCCTCGACAGCCGATCAACCCAGCGGCGGCTGTGCTCGGTGCTGGCCGTATTCTGCAAAGCAGCCGGGCCTGAGACGCAGCGCGCCCGAAAATAGCGAGGTGTGCGGAATGACAGTCTCCGACCGAGCCGGCGCCGAGGCGGCCACCGCCAACGCGAACGAGTTGGTGGCCTACGAAACTCTCGACGAGGGTCGCATCGCCCGGATTTGGCTCAACCGGCCCGATGCCCACAACGCGCAGAATCGCGGCCTGCTGGTTCAGCTCGACGAGGCGTTCGGCCGCGCCGAGGCTGACGACACGGTCCGCGTGGTGATTCTGGCCGCGCGTGNNTGTACCACCAGGAGTGGCACTACTTCTTCGAAAACACCTGCCGCTGGCGCGATCTACGCAAGATCACTATCGCCCAGGTTCAGGGAAACGCGATCTCGGCGGGGCTGATGCTGATCTGGGCATGCGATCTGATCGTCGCGGCCGACAATGCTAAGTTCAGCGACGTCGTCGCGGTCCGGTTGGGGATGCCGGGCGTCGAATATTATGCTCACCCTTGGGAATTCGGTCCGCGTAAGGCCAAAGAACTGTTGTTGACNNCGCGTGGTGATTCTGGCCGCGCGTGGCAAGAACTTCTCCGCCGGTCACGACTTGGGCTCGGAGCAGGCATTGGCGGAGCGCGAACCCGGACCGGGGCAGCATCCGAGCTTTCGCTCGCGCGGCGCCACCTACGAGCCGATCATGGAAAAGTTGTACCACCAGGAGTGGCACTACTT
>PLSK01000091.1:33239-64711 GCA_003165155.1 Mycobacterium sp.
GTAAGGCCAAAGAACTGTTGTTGACGGGCGATGCGGTGGACGCCGACGAGGCCTACCGGCTGGGCATGGTGTCCAAGGTTTTCCCGCTTGACGAGTTGGAAGCCAAGACCTTGGAATTCGCCCGCCGCGTCGCCGAGCGGCCGACGATGGCGTCGTTGCTGATCAAGGATTCGGTCAACGCCGCCTCCGATGCGATGGGATACACCGAGGCGTTGCGGCACGCGTTCCACATTCATCTGTTGGGACACGCGCACTGGGCGGCTTTCAACGAGAACAGGTGGCCGGTCGGCCAAGCGCCCCACGTGGAGGATTGGCGCAACGCGAAGCCCACCAAGCTGGCCCGTCGCGATACGCCCTAACGCGGGGGGCGGCAATTTTCGGGTCGCCGGTCGCATGGTTCTATGACTAGAACCTGTTTCAGTTTACCGTGAGGGGCTTGCGTGCGGCTTTCATTCCAGGATCGGACCTATCTGGTCACCGGCGGCGGCAGCGGCATCGGCAAGGGAGTGGCCGCGGGGCTGGTCGCGGCCGGGGCATCGGTGATGATCGTCGGGCGCAATGTCGACCGACTGGCGGCTGCGGTCGAAGAGATCGAATCGCTCGAGTCCGACGGCGGCTCGATCCGCTACGAGCCCGCCGACGTCACCAACGAGGACGAAGTCACCCGAGCGGTAGACGCCGCGACGGCGTGGCACGGACGCCTGAACGGAGTAGTGCACAGCGCGGGTGGTTCTCTCACCGTAGGGCCAATTACCCACACCGACTCGGAGGCGTGGCGGCAGACGGTCGACCTTAACGTGAACGGCACCATGTACGTGCTCAAGCACGCCGCACGTGAACTGGTGCGCGGTGGCGGAGGCTCGTTTGTCGGGATCTCGTCGATCGCGGCCAGTAACACCCACCGTTGGTTCGGGCCGTACGGAGTCACCAAGTCAGCCATCGACCACATGATGATGCTGGCCGCCGACGAACTCGGGGAGTCATGGGTTCGTGTCAACAGCATCCGCCCGGGGTTGATCCGCACCGATCTCGTTGCGGCCAGCGTTATCGAGTCGCCTGAGCTGAGCGGCGACTACGCACTCTGCACGCCGTTGCCACGGACGGGCGAGGTTGAGGACGTGGCGAACCTGGCGATGTTCTTGCTCAGCGATGCAGCCAGCTGGATCACCGGACAGTGCATCAACGTCGACGGCGGACACATCTTGCGCCGCGGCCCGGACTTCTCTTCACTGATGGAGCCGATGTTCGGCGCCGACGCGCTACGGGGGGTCATCTGACATGAACCGACTTGATGGCCAGCGAATCCTGGTAACCGGCGGCGCGTCGGGGATCGGCCAGGCTACCGTGCTGCGGCTGCTGTCCGAAGGCGCCAGCGTGGTGGCTGCCGACGTCGCGGTGGACGGTTTAGGCAAGACTGCGGCGCAGGCCGACGAGGCCGCGACCGGGGACCGGCTCAGCACTCTCGAGATGAACGTCGGCGATGAGGGTTCGGTGATCGACGGCGTGCGCTCGGCCGTCGAGACGCTCGGCGGCCTCGACTCGTTGGTCAATGCGGCCGGGATTTTGCGCGCCGCGCACACCCACGAGACCAGCACCGAACTGTGGAATCAGATCCTCGCCATCAACCTGACCGGCACCTTCCTGGTGGTGCGTGAAGCCCTGCCGGCGTTGCTGACCAATCGGCGCAGCACCGTCGTGAACTTCAGCTCCACGTCGGCATCTTTTGCCCATCCGTACATGGCGGCCTACGCCGCGAGCAAGGGTGGGATCCAGGCCTTCACCCATTCTTTGGCACTCGAATACGCGAAGGACGGGCTCCGCGCGGTGTCTGTCGCGCCGGGCAGCATCAAGTCCGCGCTCACCGATGCCACCGGGGGATACATTCCCAAGGACGCCGACTGGTCGTTGTTCACCAGGCTGATGCCGATACTGGCCACCACGGCGGAATCCAGCGGTACGGGGATGGCCGAACCCAGTGTGATCGCCGGCGTCATCGCCATGCTGGTGTCCGAGGACGGCGCGTTCATCACCGGCACCGAGATCCGCATCGACGGCGGCACCCACGCCTGAGCGCTAGTGGCGATTGCGAGCGCGGCGCAGCCGGGCGAAGCAGGTCGCCACCATTGAGGTTTAGTTGACGCAGGGCACTCCGCCACCGTCGATCGGCTTCCCTTGATCCGGTGTGGGGTAGGTGCTGGTGGTGTCGTAACCGTAACTCGGATTACTGCTGGTCTTTGTGGACGTTGTGGTCGTGGTGGTGGTTTCGTCCGTGGTGCTGGTTTCGTCCGCGGCAGGCATCGAGAAGTTGGTATCCACGGTTACTCGGATGTGTCCGG
The DNA here is from genome assembly GCA_003165155.1 of Mycobacterium sp. Lineage (GTDB taxonomy): Bacteria > Actinomycetota > Actinomycetes > Mycobacteriales > Mycobacteriaceae > Mycobacterium. The sequence goes on from PLSK01000091.1 coordinate 35,576, forward strand.
GCTGGAGGCTGGGATCGGGCTGCTTCGGGGCGTCGATCCCGAGCAAGGTGGCGACGTTACGCGCGTCGGTCCCGGCGCCGGCGCCGTACTGGAGAGTGGTGCCATTCGGCTCGCCGGATTCACGGTCGCGGACCTGTCCCGCGGTGTAGCCGTGCTTTTTCAGCGCCTGGGATACCGAGTTGGCAAGGCCGCTCGTGTTTCCGGAGTTGATCACGTCGACGAGAGTGGACGGATTGGGTTTGGCGGCCTTGGTGGCGGTCGTGGTCGTCGGCGGCGCGGCGCCGATCGCCGTGGCCACCTCGGCCTTGATGGCGGCCGGGTCGATGATGTTGACGTCCTGGCCGTCGATGTTGTCGTAGCGCACTACAGGCAGCGTCCGGAATTCGGCGTTGCCCCCGGCCAGCGCCCCCAATCGTTGGATCAGGTCCTCGTCCCAACCAGAGGACAGCACGACGTCCTTACGCGCCACTGCCATGAGGCTTTGCAGCTTGTTCAGGTCGGTGAACGTCCCCGTTTCCTGGAGTTCCCGCATGACCGACGATATGAATGCCTGCTGCCGGTGGGTGCGATCCAGGTCTCCGTTCTCCAGACCGTGGCGCTGCCGGACAAACGCCAACGCCTCTGAAGCCTTCAACCTTTGTTGTCCGGCAGGGAAGTCGGCGCCAGAGTACTCGTCGTAGACAGCGTGATTCAGGCACACATCCACCCCGCCCAAGGTCTGGGCCAGATCGTAGAAACCCGCCAAATTGATCTCGGCGAAGTAGTCGATCGGAATGCCGGTCAAGCTTCGCACCGCGCGCAAGGATGCCGCACGGGCGGCTTCGCGGCCCTTGGTCTCGAGTTCTTTCTGACTGTAGCTTGCGCCCTGATCGATGAGCTTTTGCGCAACGTACTGCTTGGTGAGGCCGTAGGCCTCTTTGATCTTGATGTGGTTGTACCCCGGGACGCCGTTGAAAGGCACCCAGTCATCGCGTGGGATCGAAAACGCGACGACTTTGTTGTCGGCGCCAACGTGCACCAGTATCAGGGTATTGGTGTTGTAGCCCCCGTCATCGGAATCGCCCGCGTGCAATTGCTTGAGAATCGACCACGGCAGGTCGTTGCCGTCCTGGTCTTTTCGGGAGTCCAGTCCAATGAGCAAGATATTGACGCCGCTGCCGCTGGATCGCGGATCTTCCGCGCTCAGCGCCTGTGAAACGGTGATGCCGCCCAGTGTGCCGTGGGCGATGTAATAGCCCGCTCCGGTCAGCAGCACCGCGGCCAGCGACGTGAGCGTCATGAAGCCACGCGTCAGCCCCTTACGGAGACGTGACGGCTGGTGAACGACTCTATGGCGGTGATGAGCACCCGCGGATGGTGCCATTAAAACCCTCGACCACGCATCAGCGCACCACCTAATACCGCACCAGCGGTTTGCGGCGATAACGCTCTTAGCATGGCGTTAAGTATGCGGTAGCTTGCTGAGAAGCCCCCAGTCGAAAGGGCACGAACGGGCCCCGAAAAGGCCTCCAAGAAGCTGAATGTGGGCAGGCTCACTCCAGTGAAATCGGTGCCTCCCACGGCAGAAATCTTGTCTCTAACTGCGCGTTCAGGCTAAGGGCGCCGAACATGCAGGCAGGGGAAGGGTCTCGGGGAGACCGTGGGGAGGATCTCAGGAGAGCTTTAGCAATACAGGTAGTCGATATGCCAACGACCGTTCACCCAGTCGGCGCGAAACGGGCCGCCCAGTTGTGGATTTGCGTCGTTGACGTTCCCTGAGCCACCGACGCTCGGCGTGAAGCCGGGGGGATCCCAGGTGACGGACTTGGGGTTGGGCGGTGTGTCCGGTGTGCACCCGTGTTGCTTGGCGGTGTAGCCCTCGATGACCCGCTGTTCGGCGGTGGGTTGATCGCCGAGATCGGGAGGAACCGGCGGCGCCGGATCGTCGCGGCACGGTGCACTTGCGCCGCATATGCTCTCGCGAGCATTGGGCACCACCGCCGCGCTGCCGCGCGGTGCGACGGGTCCCCACGCGAGCAGGGTGGTGAAAATGAGTGTCGCTGCGACGGCCGCGCCGGCATTGCCGCTGATACGTGTGCGCATGTGTCCTCCAAGCGCTAGCTGTCCCGACCTTTACGGGTTCGCCGCCCGCGTCGTAACAGACTAAGCGCCGCACTGGGGCGCCCCGGCGCAGTAGTGTTTCTCAGCTATGGCCACCGCAACCGCGGACGACGCAGCGTTGCCGCAGACTCGGGCGCAGATGCTGGGCAACATCGGTCCGAACTGGTTCGCCTCGGTGATGGGAACCGGGATCGTCGCCGTCGCGGGCGCCACCCTGCCCATCCAGGTGCCGGGTCTGCACGCGTTTGCCGAAGTGGTCTGGGTGATCGCGGCAGTCCTGCTGGCGGTATTGATGGTCGCGGTCGGAGGTCACTGGCTGCGCCACCCGAAGGTGGCGCGCGCGCACGCCCGCAACCCGCAGATGGCCCATTTCTACGGCGCCGCGCCCATGGCGCTGATGACGGTCGGCGCCGGCGCGCTGCTGGTCGGCAAGGATCTCGTCGGGGAGCGGATCGCCGTCGACCTGGACTGGGTGCTGTGGACCGGCGGCACGCTGGGCGGCCTGTTCACCGCCGTCAGTATTCCGTTCCTGATGTTCACCCAGCACGATGTCGCGCCGGACGCCGCGTTCGGTGGCTGGTTGATGCCGGTGGTCCCGCCGATGGTCTCGGCCGCGACAGGTGCGATGCTGCTCTCGCACATGCCGGCGGGCAGCGGCCGGGAGACCATGCTGTACGGCTGCTACGCGATGTTCGGATTGGCGTTGCTGGCCTCGTTCAACATCATCGCGATGATTTGGAGTCGTCTGACACTGCACGGAACCTCGGGCACCGCGCGGGTTCCGACGCTATGGATCGTGCTGGGTCCGCTCGGGCAATCGATCACTGCCGCAGGGCTGCTCGGAGCCGCCGCCACGACCGGGATCATCGACCACGAGCTGGCCGAGGACATGCATACGTTCGCGATCCTCTACGGAGTTCCGGTGTGGGGTTTCGCAGTGTTCTGGATTGCGCTGGCCGCCTCGCTGACGGTGCGCACGCTACTGCGCGGCATGCCGTTCGCCCTGACCTGGTGGAGTCTCACGTTCCCGGTCGGCACCTTTGTCACCGGCACCTCGCAGCTTGCCGTGCACACGCATCTGCCCGCGTTCCGGGTGGCCGCGTGCATCGCCTACGCCGGGCTGCTTTTCACCTGGATTCTGGTGGCCGTGCGCACCGCGCGGGGCAGCTTGCGAGGCACCCTGTTGAAGCTGCCGCCGAGCAGCGCACCGGTCAAGGCCAGCAAGGATTCGGTGTCCTGATCAGCGGGAGCCGAGAAACGGGCGTGAGCGTACGATCTGTCATGTTTGTGGCGGCTGAAAGGCCTTTGACGCCGGTTAGGGAGAGTCGACAGATGCGAATTGTCGTAGATCTGAATCGGTGTCAGGGATATGCGCAATGCGTCCCCCTCGCTCCGGACGTCCTCAAACTGCACGGCGAGGAGGCACTCGCCTACGATCCGAATCCCGATGACTCCCAACGCCAACGGGTCTTGCGTGCAGCGGCATCTTGCCCGGTGCAGGCCATCGAGGTGGAGCTCGACCCACCGGCTGACCGGGCAGCGAAGTGACTACGGCATCGCTTGTTGCCGACATCGTTACCAGCTTCAAGGCCGAGGGGCGGATCGTGATCGTCGGCGCGTCACTGGCAGGGCTTCGCGCCGCCGAGGCGCTGCGGGATCAGGGGTTCAACGGCTCACTAACCCTGATCGGCGACGAGCTACACGAGCCCTATGATCGTCCGCCGCTGTCAAAGCAGGTGCTGAAGGGATGGGTGCCCGCGGACCACACCAAGCTGCCTCGGATGCGCACCGTGGATGCGGACTGGCGCCTCGGGGTGGCGGCGGCGGGCCTGGACCGCACCAACCGAGATGTGTTGTTGGCCAATGGGGAAAGGGTGCCCTACGACCGGCTGCTGGTCGCGACCGGAACCCGTGCGCGCCCTTGGTTCAATGCGGAAGAGGCAAAGCTGGATGGACTGTTCACGCTGCGCACCAGCGACGACGCCGCCGCCCTGCATGCCGCTCTACATGCAAACCCGCGCCGCGTCTTGATCGTCGGCTCGGGCTTCATCGGCTCCGAAATGGCCTCCGTCTGTTGCGAACTCGGGTTGCCGGTTACCGTCGCCGAGCGCGGCGGCGGTCCCTTGGTGGGAGCGCTGGGCGGAGTGATCGGCGAGGTTGCCGCCAAAATGCATCGCGACGCCGGGGTCGACCTGCGCACCGGTATTTCGGTTGAGGCGCTCGAAGGAGACGCTACGGGACACGTACGCCGAGCGCGGTTCTCTGACGGCACCACCCTCGACGTCGATGTCGTGGTGGCGTCGCTCGGGTCGATCCGCAACGTCGAATGGCTTGAGGGTGCTGAACTTGCCACGGGATTCTGGGGGCTTGCCTGCGATGCCGGTTGCCGGGCGTTCGACATCAACGGAGTGGTGACCGACAACATCTTCGTTGCTGGCGATGTCGCGCGCGCTCCGCATGTGCTCTACGAGTACGAATTCCTGTCGCTCGAACATTGGGACAATGCGGTTTCAGGCGCGCAAGTCGCGGCGAACAACATGGTCAGCTTGGAGACAGGGCGTTGTCCGCACCTTCCGCTGCCCTCCTTTTGGTCCGCCCAATTCGGTGTGAACATCAAAGGTGTCGGAGTGTGTTCCTTCGCTGACGAGATCGTATTCACGCAGGGTTCGGTTGAGGATCGGCGCTTCGCCGCCGCATATGGGTACCGGGGCCGCATCGTGGGTGCGGTCACCTTCAATCATGGCAAGTGGCTGCCGTACTACGCGGCAATGATCGAGCGATCCGCGCCATTCCCGCCTCCGCCGCCGGGTTTCGATCAGGCCGCCGACAGTCAACCGATCCCGGCGCGGTTCCCGGATCCGCGGGTGCCGACCGCATTTCCCGACGTGGTTCTGACTGGCCACGATCCGACTTCGCGGGGCGCCGAGTTCCGCCGCAACGCGTAGGGGAGTGACATGACGACTGGCGAAACTGCCGCTGAAACCGCTTGGGTGGAGGCGATGAAGTACGAGAATCGCCATGATCCCTACCCGTTCTTCGATCAGCTACGCGAGACACCGGTGGTGCGGGTGGCGGACAAGACCTATGTCGTCACGGGGTACCAAGAGCTTCTCGCGCTAATCCATGATCCACGGATCAGTTCCGATCTCAGCCGCAGTCCGCTTGCGGGTCAGCTGGCAGCCAATGAGGAGGACCCGCCCGGAGCTTCGCACCTCGAGGCTTACGGCCACGACACCAGCCTGATCGTTTCAGACCCGCCGGACCACGACAGGGCCCGCCGTCAAGTGATGCGGCANNTGGGTGTTCCGCCGAAAGACGAGCCCATCTTCCATGCGTGGATCCACGACTTCTTGGCGGGAATCGATTTGGGCACGGACGCCAGAACCGAGGAAGGACAGGTCCGCGCCCGCAAGGGCCGCGAAAGCAGCGCTGCGCTCACGCAATATCTGTCGGACCTGATCCACGGCTACCTCGAAAAGCCCGGCGATGGTCTGTTATCCAAACTGGTGAACGATCACGACGGTCCGGACGGTGCGATGGCACCCAAAGAGGCCACTGCCAATGCGATCCTGTTGCTGGTCGCAGGTCACGACTCCACAGTCAACACGATCTCCAATTGTGTGATGACGTTCCTTCGCAACCCCGGATCCATAGAACTGCTGCGTGATAGGCCGGAGCTGATCCCCCGCGCTATCGAGGAGGTTCAGCGTCTGCAGTCGGCGGTTCAGTTCTTCCCCAGCTTCAGCGCCAGAGCCGATATCGAGATCGGCGGGACGGTCATCCCGAAGGGTTGTGCGGTGCATCTGTTGTATAGCGCCGCAAATCGCGACCCGGCCAGGTTCGCCAGCCCGAACCAGTTTGACGCCGAACGGCCCGACAACGAGCACTTAGGTTGGGGGAGTGGCATACACACTTGCATGGGTGGTCCGCTCGCTCGCCTGGAGGTCAATATCGTGATTGAAAATTTCCTGCGCCGCGTCAAAAACCCGCGGCTGGTTGTCGACCCGCCGCCATACCGTCAGAGCCAGATCTTCCGCGGCCCAGCCCACCTTTGGATCGACTTCGACAATATTCTCGACTGAGCAGCAGCGCGGTCACGGGTTCGATGGGTGCCGGCTCGCCACGTGCACGCTTTAGGATCTGCTGATGACCCCGATGGCCACTGAACAGTTCTCGACCCACGGGCCGGGCGGCGTTCGCATCGTTGCGGATCGCCAAGGCGATCCGCAGGCGCGTGCCGTGGTGTTCTTACACGGCGGCGGACAGACCCGCCGTTCGTGGAGCCGGGCGGCTGCGGCTGTCGCTAAGCGCGGCTGGCAGGCCGTCACCGTCGACCTGCGTGGCCACGGAGAATCCGACTGGTCCAGCGAAGGCGACTACCGCGTCGTCAGTTTCGCCGGCGACGTCCAGGAGGTGCTGGGCAGCCTGCCTCCGCAACCGGTGCTGGTGGGCGCCTCGCTGGGCGGTTTCACGTCGATGCTGCTCGCGGGGGAGATCTCCCCGGGCATTGCCAGCGCCGTGGTCTTGGTCGACATCGTGCCGAATATGGAGCAATCCGGAGCGACGCGGATCCACAACTTCATGGCCGACCGGATGGAGTCAGGGTTCGGCTCACTTGAAGAGGTCGCCGACGCGATCGCCGAGTACAACCCGCATCGGCCCCGGCCCACTGATCTCAATGGCCTGACCACCAACCTGCGCCGCCGCGGCGATCGCTGGTACTGGCACTGGGATCCTCAGTTCATCAGCGGCGACGCGGCGTTTCCCCCGTTTGAGGTCACCGACGCCGACCGGATGCACGAAGCCGTTGAAGTGATCCTGCGTGGTGGTGTGCCGATGCTGCTGATTCGGGGCCAGGTGAGCGACCTCGTCAGCCAGGAGCGCGCTGACGAATTTCTCGCGCGTTTCCCGGAGGTCGAATTCACCGACGTGCGCGGGGCAGGACACATGGTCGCCGGGGACCGCAACGACATCTTTGCCGGGGCGGTCCTGGATTTCCTGGCCCGGCACGTCGACGCGGGATGACATTCTCATCGGCGCCTGGACGCTAGCCACGCAACGATTTGGTGCCGATACCCGGCCGCTGGCGGCAACGCGAGCCGACGTTCGCTAGCCTCGGTCGCGCTTCTTCTCGCCAAGCAATTGGTACGTGCGCGCTGTTAATATGCAGCGCGACATACACAGAGGAGATGTGCGTGACCAAAGCTTGGTGGCGATGGCCGGTGTTGTTAGCCGCCACGGTGATGACCGCGACGGGTTTTGCGAACGTGGCGTGGGCAGAACCGGACTCCGCGTCGGTCCCGACGCCGGGCACGCAGATCAATGATCAAGGCGGCAGGTGCACAGCGAGTTTCGCGGCTCAGGGGGATGACGGCAACTACTATCTCCTGACCAGTGGGCACTGCGACGGGCACAACGGTTCGGTATGGACTTACGGGCAGGACATTCCGCTGGGCAAGATAACCGCCAGCGAGAAACTGGGTGAATTGAAGGACGCCGCGATCATCCGCCTGGACCACAGCGTGGGCGCGCCGGTAGGTGATGTCGGCGGCAGGTATCCGGTCCGGGACGTGTTGGACCGCTCCCAAATTCAGGTGGGTATGCCGTTCTGCAAGATCGGCGCGGCCACCGGAGAGACCTGTGGCGCCATCACAAACGTCGACGGCGGTGTGGTCGAAGCGAGCGTCTACAGCCTGGACGGCGACAGTGGCAGTCCTGGTTTCGTGACGAACCCGGACGGCACGGTGAGCGCGGTCGGCATTTTGATGTCTTCACCGGACGGGGACGACAACACGACGTACTTCACCCTGGTGGATCCACTGCTCAGCAAATGGGGTTTGCGAATTTTGCCTTGAAGTGGCTGTTTGCGATCGCCGGGATCGGGTATCCGAAGCCGGGCCCGCAAGGGCGGTAAGGTCCGCTTGTGTTGACGGGGCCACGCCGAAGACGTGGCGATCAGCGACTCGAAGGAGACCAGTGGTGAAGCGTGGGATCGTGGTCGGCGTAGCCGGAGTGGCCATGGTGGTCGCGGTTGGCGCCGGCTGTTCGAGCAACAAGTCCAGTACAGGCGCGTCGAGCACGGCTGTAGCGCCGTCCGGCCCGCAGGTCATCGTCGATGGTCAGAATCAGAACGTTACTGGTCAGGTGACGTGCACGGTGGCTGGTGCCAACACCAACATCGGCATCGGTGATGCGACGAACGGCGTCGGCGCGGTGGTGAGCAACGACAATCCGCCGATCGTCCATGCGGTCGGACTGGGCACTGTCAACGGCGTCACACTCGGTTTCTCCGACGCCGCGCCGGGTCAAGCCAACCAAGCCGGAGCTGTGGTAAGCGGTAAGTCTTACGCGATCAAGGGCACCGCAGCGGGCACTGACGTAAGCAACCCGCAGTCGCCGCAGCAGGTGACTAAGACATTTGAGATCGACGTGACCTGCCCGTAGCGCGGGCCAACCAGACATCGTCGGGGCGCAAACCCCAGATTGGACGCAGCTATGTCTATAAAACGTGTCGTCGGTGCGGCGGCCGTCGCCGCGGGCCTGGGCTTCTCCGCACTGACGGTGAACCCAGGGATCGCGTACTCGGACCCAACTCCGCCGCCAAGCCCCACCAACCACGGCGGTCCCGGTGGTGGCGGTGGTGCGCCGCAAAGCCCGCCGCAACCCCATGAGCCGCCGAGCACCCAAGCGTCCGAGCCGCCGGCCACCCACAGCACTGCGCCGCCGGCACCCCAAAGCACCGAGGCGCCCGCCACCCACAGCACTGCGCCGCCGGCACCCCAAAGCACCGAGGCGCCGGCTCCCCACAGCACCGAGCCGTCGCCGCCCCAGACCTCAGAGCCGCCGAGGAACGAACCCTCAGGCTCGCCGACCCACGAGCCGAGTACGCCGCCGAACGGGCACGAGGCCAGCACGCCGCCGGGTGGACACCCCACGGGGCCGCCGAGCACCGAGGCTCGCCCGGTGCTGGTTGCGCCGAGCACCCAGCCTCCGCACCCGCCGTACGTTCCTCCGCGCGGAGACATCGCCCGGGGTAGCGCGGAAATAGGCGGCCCTATCGACATCACCGTTGGCTTCAGCATTCCGGGCCGCGGTGCGCCGCCACCGCCACCGCAGCGCGGCCACGGCTGGAACGACGGCCCGGCTCCTGGACATCCGCCGCCCAACTGGGAGGGCCCGCCGCCTCAGGGTGGGTGGGACGGCCCGCCGCCTCCCGGTGGCTGGAACCGCCCGTGGGACGGGCCGCCACGCGATGTGGTCTATGCGCAGCGCGATTTCGGTCCGTTCGCCTATAACACCTTTACCGTCATCCCGGTCTTCAACTGGATGTACGGCGGTTGGGGTTACTGGTTCTTCGGAGTCTGGATCCCGCTTTACTGACGGCAGGCGGGCGCTGGCACCACAGGCGCCGCAGTCACACGCAAGTTGCTCCAAGTTGCGCCTGGTCGCGGCGTGTTCCAGACTTGGGCGATCAGCTTCCCAGAAGAGCAGTTCGTGGCCCGTCTAATCCATCCGTCGGTGGTTGCCGCAATCATGGGGGCTCTGATCACTGCAGCGGGCATCTCTACCGTGGTACCGGTGTCGTGCGGGATTACGTGGACGCGGGTGGGCGGGTCATGGATCGCCTCACCCGACTGTCCACAACAGTCGCCGCCTGCACAGCCCCCGCCGCCTGGTCCCGGTGCACCATCACCCGGAGCGCCACCAACTTCGTAGGCAAACTGCGCTCATTGCTGGTTTGCGGTATCGAGTGTGCCGTCAGGGCTTCGGATGTGCGCTGAGGGCAGCGCTCAGGGGCGAATTTTCCGCCCTGTGGGCACACTCGACGCCGCGGCGTCACTACAGTGTCACCACAAAGGGACGGGGGCTTCGCCAAGCAGGTAGTAACCGGGCAGCTTCTCGCCGGCCAGGCTGCGTTCGATCCGGTCCTGCATGCCCTTTGACAACTTCCCGTTTGTCATCAGGTCGAGGTAGAGCTTCTGGACGTGGCCGAAGTCGAAGAAGTCGCGCTGCCACTCGATCTTCGCGTCGCCACCCGCCTCGACGAGACGAAACCAGCTTCCGCCGATGCCGTAGATCTCGCGCTCGCCCTGTTCCGGGTTCTCCGGGTCGGTGACGACCTGCTTCCAGAACCCGACGATCTCACCCTGCTTGTCGTCGATGATCACCTTCTGGTACGGGTACTTCCATCCTTCGAGGCCGTCCATCTCCAGTCCCAGCGCGATGTCGCGGATCTCGCCGATGCCGACGCACATGACGTCTTCTTTCGGGCCGATGTTCCACCCGTAGGTGGCATCGTCGGAGTAGAAGTCCGCCAACGGTTTCCAGTCGCCCGCCGTCTCGGCATCGCGGTTAACCTGCAGCCACCGCTGCACCCAGTCTTCGAGTTGTTGCCGGGGGAACGACGCCATTGTCAGTCTTCTTTCTCTTTGATGAACAGCGCATGGGTAGGACACATGTCGACGGCCCGCTCGATCTCGTCTCGCGCTTCGTCGGGCGGCTCCGAGTCGAGGATCTCGACCTTGCCGCGCCTGGGCACCTTGAAGTAGTCGGGTGCCTCAAGTTCACACATCGCATGGCCCTGGCACAGGTCCAGGTCCACCTCGATTCGAAATCCCATCGTGAGATCCCTCGGTTCTAGGCCTGGCGCTTGCGGTAGCGGACTTTGGCCGGCCGATCCAGCTGGACCACCATCTTCGAGTGGTCGTTGCGGTAGGTGTCAGCCGGCTGCGCCATTTCGAATTCGTACTCGCGCAACAACACCGAAAAGATCGCCTTGATCTGCATGGTGGCGAACGCGGCACCGACGCACCGGTGACGGCCCGCGCCGAACGGGATCCACGTCCAGCGATTCACAACGTCGGCCTGTTCGGGCTTGTTGTAACGATCCGGCCTGAATGCGTCAGGATCGGGGAAGTCCTCGGGGATCCGGTTGCTGATCGCAGGGGAGGCGGCCACAAAGTCGCCGTCGTGGATCGGGAAGCCCTCAACCTCGAATTCGCCCTTCGCGACCCGCATCAAGATGATCAGCGGCGGGTGCAGGCGCAGGGTCTCCTTGACCACGTTGTCCAGCAACGGAATCTGGCGCAGCGCGTGAAAACTCACCTCCTGGCCGTCGGAATAGAGCTCCTCGAGCTCGGCGACGATGTCGGCGTAGACGTCTGGGTGACGGATGAGTTCGATCAGTGTCCACGACGAGGTCCCCGCACTGGTGTGGTGGCCGGCGAACATCAGCGAGATGAACATCCCGGTGATTTCGTCGGCCGAGAACCGGGCGTTGCCCTCCTCGTCCTTGATGGACACCAGTACGTCGAGCATGTCGCGGTCGCTCTTGTCCTTTGGCGGATTGGCGATGCGGCCGTCCATGATCTCCTGCACCAGCGCAACGAGATTCACCCGAGCCGCGTCGCGTCGTCTGAAGCTCTCTATCGGCAGGTATGGGTCGACGTAACACAGCGGGTCGGTGCCGCGCTCTAGCTCGTGGTAGGAATTCGCGAACCGGGAGTCGAGTTGCTCGCGGAACTTCAGCCCGATCAGGCAGGCCGTCGAGGTGTAGATGGTCAACTCAGCGAAGAAGTCGAGCAGCTCGATCTCGCCCTCATCGCCCCAGTTGGCGATCATCTTCTTGACTTCGCCCTCGATGGTGGCCGCGTGGCCCTTCATCTGCTCGCCGCGCAGCGCGGAGTTGTGCAGCATCTCCTTGCGCCGCTCGGGGCTGGCGTCGAATACCACGCCCTTGCCGAAGATCGGCGTCATGAACGGGTAGGCCTCGGCCTGGTCGAGGTCCTCGTCGGCGGAACGGAAGAAGAACTCGTTGGCCTCGGCGCCGGAGAGGAAGACGACGTGCTTGTCGACCAGCTGGAACCAGCCCACGTCGCCGCACTCCTCGCGGATGCGCTTCATCAAACCGATGGGGTCGGTGCGGAACTCCTCGAGGTGGCCGTGCTCTTCCTCGCCACCCGAAACGCGTTGTATTTCTTTAGTGATCGTCATGCCGGTGGCATCCCTTCTTCGCCAAGCTTGAGCTGTTGGCGTTCCTTCGTGGTAGCCAAAGGGGCCTCTGGCTGCAGTTCCATGCTCGCGATGAATCCGCCGCGTGGGGTCTCTGCGACGAAGGTGATGGCGCGCGCCAAGTCCGCTGCACGAAGAAAATAGTCGTGGCGCGCCTGGCCCCACTTGGCCCAGTCTTCGAGTGCCGGTCCGATGGATTCGGCAGGCAGGCTCCAGCCCATCGCGGTCTTCGTGGGTCCCGGATGCACAATCGACGCGCGAACCCCGGTTCCTTCGAGTTCCATCTGGTAATTGGTCACCATGGCCATCACCGCGGCCTTGGCGGCTCCGTAGGCGCCCATGTGCGGGCGCTGGCGCAGTGCGACGTCGGAACCAACGAAGATCAGGTCGCCGCGTTGGCGCTCGATCATGCCGGGCAGGACGGCCGTGGCCACTCGGTTCGCGCCGATAAGGTGAATCTGGATCTGGGATTCGAAACTGTCGGTGCTGATCTCGTGTAGGCGACCGAAGTACGTATCACCGGCGCCGGCAACCAGCACCTCGATCTCGCCGAGCGCGTCGACGGTCCGCTCGACGCAAGTCTTCACCGAGTCGGGGTCAGTGACGTCGAGGTGGACAGCGATGGCCTCACCGCCATCGGCCTTGATCTGTGCGACGATCTCCTCGCACTTCTCCACGCGGCGGGCCCCGAGTGCCACCGGAAAGCCATGGGCTGCAAGGTCAATCGCCGCGGCGGCGCCGATTCCTGACGAGGCGCCGGCGACCAGCGCGGGCCTACGCTTGGGAAGTGGTTCGAAACGGGGCATCTATCGGGCCTTCACTGTGATCGGTAGGTGGGCGAAACCGCGGACATTGCTGGAGTGGACGCGCACGGAGTTGGCTTCGTCGACTTCGTAACCACTAATTCGCTTGAAGAATTCGGTCAGAGCCACCTGGGCCTCCATCCTGGCCAGGTGCGCACCCAGGCAGAAGTGTGCGCCACTGCCAAAACTGACCAACTTCGAGCCGATCTCGCGGCCGATGCGATAGTCGTCGGGCGCATCGAAGACCCTATCGTCGCGGTTGGCCGACCCGGGTAGCAGCAGCATCACGTCGCCCGCCGGAATCGTTTTGTCGTACATTTCTATGTCGTCAGCGACGGCGCGGGCCAGGATCTGGCTCGACGTGTCGTAGCGCAACGTCTCCTCGACCCATGGTTTGACCAATGAGTGGTCGTCGAAGACCGGGGCGAGTTGGTCGGGGTTTTTGAACCCCCAGTAAGCGGCATTGGCAAGCAATTTGGTGGTGGTCTCGTTGCCCGCGATCACCATCAGGAACATGAAGCCCAGCACCTCGTCGTCGGTGAGGCGGTCACCGTCGATCTCGGCCTCCAACAACGCCGACGTCAGATCGTCGGTGAGCTTCTTGCGGCGCTCGGCGACCATCTCCTGGTAGTAGACGATCAGGTTGATGGACGCCTCGATGGCCTCGGCCGGCACGTCGTTGACGCCGTCCTCGCGGTGCATCACGCCGTCAGCGAGCGCCCGGATGCGGTCCCGGTCCGCCTGCGGCACCCCCATGAGTTCGGAGATGACGTCCATCGGCAGCTTGCCCGCGAACTCGGCGACGTAGTCGACCGTGCCGTCGGCCGCCTGTTCTATGAGGGCGTCGAGATGCTTGACCGCCAGTTCGGTTACCCGTGGCTCCAACTCGCGGATCCGGCGCGGCGTGAAACCCCTGGACACCAGGGTGCGCAGCCTGAGGTGGTCGGGGTCGTCCATGGCTAAGAACGACATGGTTTTCGAGGCGTGCGGTCCGCGCGAGATGGGGTCGAGCGACACGCCATCGCGGTTGGACAGCGTGGTGGTGTTGCGGAAGCCCTGCAGTACGTCGCTGTGCCGGGACACGGCCCAGAAGCCGAGCTCTGCGTTGTGATAGAGCGGAGCCTCGTCGCGGAGCCGCTTGTAGTACGGATACGGATCTTCGTGGAAGTCGTAGTCGTATGGGTCCAAGAGCGCTGCGGCCGGGGGCTGGCCGGTGTCGATTGTCATCGGTTTTCTCCAAGGATGAGACCGACGACGTACGTCAACCGGTCGGCGATCTGGTGGTAGGTGAACACGCCGCTGCCGGCGTTGACCAGCGCGCCGAAGAAGGTCATCTCCAGTGCGGCGACCACCCTGGGGTCGCAATCGGGGCCGGCCGCCGACTTGATCCGACGGTGAATCTCCGCGCCGATCCGGTCGCGGACCCGGCGCACGGTGGGATCGATGCCCGTCAGCAGCGCCGTCGTGCATGCCGCCGCCACCTCCGGTTCGTCGGCGACCGTCAGCGCCATGCTGCGCAGCGCCTGCTCGACGCGAGCGGGCATCGACTCATTGACATCGGTGAAATAGGGCACCTGCTTCATCAGGTCCAGGTAGACCTCCGCGAGCAGGTGGTTCTTCGAAGAGAAGTAGGTATAGGCCGTGGCGGGCGCGACCTTGGCCCGAGCCGCGACGGCGCGCACGGTGAGGTCGGCATACGACGATTCGCGCAGCATCTCGACGCCTGCGCCGAGTATTTTGCGAAAGGTTTCCTCTTGCCGGCGGTTGCGCGGCGTCTCACCAGGGTCGGTCGGAACCGTCCCGGTAATGTCGACGACCGCATCGCTGGACACATGTCCAAGTTATCTGACTCGTGCGGCTCTAAGCAAGCGTCGTGCTGAAAGTGCCTGCAAGAAGTTCAAAAATGACTGCGTTCTACCTTGGCTAAGCTGCTGACTCTTGCCACGCCCGCGCTGTTGAGGTTATGGTTCGATTGAATACTGNNCGGACAGTTGTCCAGAATGTGAATGGGAGTTCGGAATGGCGCTACTGGACGATCGCGAAAGTCGTCTGTTCATCGGCGGCAAGCTCGTCGCGGGCAGCGGGGGCACGTTTCCGAATGCCAACCCGGCCACCGAGGAAGTGCTTGGTGTCGCGGCCGATGCGGACGCGGCCGACATGGGCTCCGCGATCGGTGCGGCGCGCAAGGCGTTCGACGAGACCGACTGGTCGACGAACGTGGAGCTTCGGGTCCGGTGCATCCGGCAGTTGCAGCAGGCGATGCGTGATCACATAGAGGAGTTGCGCGACATCACCGTTTCCGAGGTCGGTGCGCCGGTGATGTTGACGGCGGGTGCGCAGCTCGAAGGGCCGGTCGAGGACTTGAGCTTCGCCGCCGACACGGCCGAGTCCTACACGTGGAATGTGGATCTCGGTCATGCCAAGCCGCAGGGCATCCCCACCAACCGCACGATGGCGCGTGAGGCCGTCGGTGTGGTCGGCGCGATCACGCCGTGGAATTTTCCGCACCAGATCAACCTGGCCAAGGTGGGCCCGGCCCTGGCGGCGGGAAACACGTTGGTGCTCAAACCCGCTCCGGACACCCCGTGGTCGGCCGCGGTGCTCGGCGAACTGATCGCCGCGCACACCGACTTCCCCGCGGGCGTCATCAACATCGTGACGTCCAGCGACCACGGCGTCGGCGCGCTGCTCTCGAAAGACCCGCGCGTCGACATGGTGTCGTTCACCGGATCGACCAACACGGGCCGGAGCGTCATGATCGATGCCGCCGCGACCATCAAGAAGGTATTCCTCGAGCTGGGCGGCAAGTCGGCGTTCCTGGTGCTTGATGACGCGGATCTCGCTGGCGCGTGCGCGATGTCGGCGTTTACCGCCGCCATGCACGCAGGGCAGGGCTGCGCGATCACCACGCGCCTGGTGGTGCCGCGGGCACGCTACGAGGAGGCCGTCGAGGCCGCCGCCGCAACGATGGGTTCGATCAAGCCCGGCGATCCGACCAACAAGCGAACCGTGTGCGGGCCCGTCATCTCGTCGCGCCAGCGCGACCGCATCCAGGGCTATCTGGATCTGGCGCTGGAAGAGGGCGGCAAGTTCGCCTGCGGTGGGGGCAGCCCTGCCGACCGTGACACGGGCTATTTCATCGAGCCGACAGTGATCTCCGGTCTGACCAACGACGCCAGGGTGGCGCGCGAGGAGATCTTCGGACCGGTCCTCACCGTCATCGCCCACGACGGCGACGACGACGCGGTGCGCATCGCCAACGACTCGCCCTACGGCTTGTCCGGAACGGTGTTCAGCGCCGACGACGATCGNNGGTGTCTGGTACTCCGCCGATGCGGCGTTCGGCGGTTACAAGCAGTCCGGCATCGGCCGCGAGATGGGCGTGCCCGGCTTCGAGGAGTACCTCGAGACCAAACTCATTGCGACGGCGGCAAACTAAGCAGCCAACTAAGCGGCGAACTAAGAAAGAAGGTAGTGGGTCCGATGGGATTGTACGGCGATCAGTTCAAGGAAAAGGTGGCCATCGTCACCGGTTCCGGCGGAGGCATCGGCCAGGCCTACGCTGAGGCTCTCGCCCGCGAAGGTGCGGCCGTCGTGGTGGCCGACATCAACACCGAGGGCGCACAGAAGGTCGCCGACGGAATCAAGGGCGAAGGCGGCACGGCGCTTGCGCTGCGGGTGGACGTCAGTGATCCCGAGTCCGCGAAAGAGATGGCCGCCGCGACCCTGGCAGAGTTCGGCGGTATCGACTACCTGGTCAACAACGCGGCGATCTTCGGCGGGATGAAGCTCGACTTCCTGATCACCGTCGACTGGGAGTACTACAAGAAGTTCATGAGTGTGAACCTCGACGGCGCGCTCGCGTGCACGCGCGCGGTGTACCGAAAGATGGCCAAGCGCGGCGGCGGGGCGATCGTCAATCAGTCGTCGACGGCGGCGTGGCTGTACTCCAACTTCTACGGTCTTGCGAAGGTCGGCATCAACGGCTTGACTCAACAGTTGGCCACCGAACTCGGCGGTCAGAACATCCGGATCAACGCGATCGCGCCCGGTCCCATCAACACCGAAGCCAACCGGACCACGACTCCGCAGGAGATGGTCGCCGACATCGTCAAGCGCATACCGTTGTCACGGATGGGCGAACCGGAAGACCTGGTGGGCATGTGTCTGTTCCTGCTGTCGGATCAGGCCAAATGGATCACCGGCCAGATCTTCAACGTCGACGGCGGACAGATCATCCGCTGAGAGGGCAGCAACTTCATGAGTGAAAGCAACGACGCAAAACTCGGCTATATCGGTCTCGGAAACATGGGTGCGCCCATGGCCAAGCGCCTCGTGGAATGGCCGGGTGGTGTCACGGTATTCGATGTGCGCACCGAGGCCATGACGCCCCTTGCCGAGCTCGGCGCGTCGCTGGCCGACAGCGTCGCTGACGTAGCGGTCGCCGACATCATCAGCATCACCGTGCTCAATGACAAGCAGGTGCGCGAGGTCGTCGGTGAGCTCGCCGCGCATGCTAAGCCGGGCACAGTCATCGCCATTCACTCCACCATCAGCCCCGAGACTGCCGTCGAGCTGGCGGCTGATTTGTTGCCCAAGGGCATTCACGTGATCGATGCGCCGGTCAGCGGCGGCGGCGGGGCGGCCGACAAGGGTGAGCTGGCCGTGATGGTGGGTGCCGACCGCGAGGTGTACGACCGGATCAAGCCCGCGTTCAAGCAGTTCGCGTCGATGGTCATCCACGCCGGCGAGGCGGGTGCGGGGACGCGAATGAAGTTGGCCCGCAACATGTTGACATTCACCAGCTACGCTGCCGCGTGTGAGGCGATGAAGCTCGCCGAGGCCGCCGGCATCGACCTGGCGCAACTGGGCAGGGTGGTCCGTCACACTGATGCACTCACCGGCGGACCCGGCGCAATCATGGTGCGCGAGGACATGTCGACGCTCACCCCGGATCACTGGCTGCACGACGCATTCACCCATACCCGCGGACTGGGCGAGAAGGACCTGACTCTCGCGTTGGCTCTTGGTGAGGCCACCGGCACCGAACTGCCGCTCGCCGAAGTGGCGTTGCAGCGCCTGGCCGAGGGCCTCGGTGTTCCACACAAAACCTCGACTGCGACGGAGTGAGCATGGACGAGTTACGCAAGAAGGGCCTCGAGAAGATGAACGAGGTCTACTCGTGGGAGATGCCGAACATCGAAGGCGATGCATACTTCGATCTCACCGTCGATCACCTCTTCGGCAGCATCTGGACTCGCCCGGGCCTGTCGATGCGCGACAAGCGGCTGATGACGCTGACCGTGGTGACCGCACTCGGGTTGCAGGACCTGGCCGAGGTCCAGGTGAACGCCGCGCTGGCGAACGAAGAGCTCACCGAGGACGAGCTCAAGGAAATGTCGATCTTCCTCACCCACTACGTCGGCTTCCCCTTGGCGTCTGGGTTGAACGGGACCGTGGGACGCGTCGTCGGCAAGCGCAAGAAGGCCGCCAAAGCCGGTGCGGGCGAGGACAAGAAGGCGAATGTGAACGCCGCGGTGAAGATGAATACCGGAAAGACACTCGACGATGAGTAGATATGCCGCGCTCTCGCGCGACGAGTTGGCGATACTGGTTCCCGAGCTGCTGCTCATGGGGCAGATGATCGACCGGTCCGGAATGGCCTGGTGTATCAGCGCCTGGGGGCGCGAAGAGATGTTGCAGATCGCGATCGAGGAATGGGCGGGCGCCAGTCCGATCTACACGAGGCGGATGCAGACGGCGCTGAAATACGAAGGCGTGGACATCTTCACGATCTTCAAGGGCCTCCAACTCGACATCGGTGCGCCTCCGCAGTTCATGGACTTCCGCTATACGGTGCACGACCGCTGGCATGGTGAATTCCACCTCGACCATTGCGGCGCACTGCTCGACGTCGAGCCGATGGGCCCCGACTATGTCCAGGGCATGTGTCACGACATCGAGGATCCAACTTTCGACGCAACCGCGGTGGCGACCAACCCGCGTGCCCAGGTGCGCCCGATTCACCGTCCGCCGCGGGTACCGGCCGGCCGGACGCCGCACTGTGCCTGGACGGTCATCATCGACGAAAGTTATCCACCCGTCTCCGGTATTCCGGCCATGGACGTTGTGGCCCAAACGCACGCCGCCACCATCGAACTCGACCCGATCGATCCGTCGCAGGAAGGCATGGCCGACTATTCCGGTGCGCTGCTCTCCGACATCGACTTCGGGGCTTTCTCGCATTCGGCGTTGGTCCGTATCGCCGACGAGGTTTGCCTGCAGATGCATCTGCTGAACCTGTCCTTCGGGATCGCGGTGCGTGCGCGTGCCGGAGCCGACGCCGAGCAGGCCCGATCGATCTGCACCAAACAGCTCATCGGGGTGGCCGGCGTGGGCGCCGACCGGATCCGGCGCGCGCTGTCACTGTCCGAAGACGCCGCGGGTGCCCTGCGTGTCCTTGAGTTACACCCGCTGCTCAACCCCGCCAAGTACGTCGACGCTGACCTGACGGAAGGCAAGCTGCACGTACGTCCGTCGCCTGCCCACGAAGACGGATCATGGATCTCGCTGTGCACGCCCGACGGATACGTGCCCCTGCAAGCCATCGTCGCCGCCGTGAACCCGAAGCTGGATGTCGAGGTCGAGGGGACCGACACCACCTGGACCGCCAGCGTGGTCGAGCGCAGCACCCCGGCGAAAGAACTGTCAGAAGTCGCGGTGACCAAATTCAGCGGCGGGGCCACCTTCCAGTTCGAGCCGCGTCGGTCGCTGCCCCTGACGGTGCTGAACTGATCTGACGCTGGGTTAGCTCGCGCCCGCCGCGATCACCTGGTCCACTTCGAGGGCCCGGCCGGCCATCTCAGCGTGTGCCTTGTCCAGCGCATCGGCCTGATCCTCGTCGGCCTTCATCAGCGCCTCGATGTCGAAGCCGGCCATGTCGAGGACACCCATGTCCGAGAAGGCCTTCTGCACCTTGTCGCCCCACAACCCGATGTCCTTGACGATCGGCACGATGCGGCTGAACAAGTGCGAGCGGAACTGGATCATCAGCGGCGACGTATCGACCCAGTCGGCACACGCTTGGACGTCGAGGCCGAGGGTCTCGAAAACCTCCTCGCCGCGGAACCGGTCGCGCATCAGGTAGCAGGCGTCCACGACGAACTCTTCACGCTCGTCTCGCTCGGCCTCGGTCAGCGCGGAGTAGTAGTCCTTCAGCGAGATTCGGCCGAAGGCGACGTGCCGGGCCTCGTCCTGCATGACGTAGGCCAACAACTGCTTGGCCATTGAGCCTTGTGGCGCCATGTCACGCAGCACCCCGAAGGCGGCGAGTGCGAGCCCTTCGATGAGGACCTGCATACCGAGGTAGGGCATGTCCCAGCGGGAGTCACTCAGGGTGTCGTCCAGCAGTGCGGTCAGGTGCTTGTTGATCGGGTAGACCAGGCCGACCTTCTCCTGCAGGAACCGCGAGAACGTTTCCACGTGCCGGGCCTCGTCCATGGTCTGGGTGGCCGCGTAGAACTTCGCGTCCATGTCCGGTACGACCTCGACGATCTTGGCGGAGCACACCATCGCCCCCTGTTCGCCGTGCAGGAACTGCGAGAACTGCCAGGCCTGGGAGTGCTGACGCATCTCGGCGCGACGTTTTTCGTCTGCGGCGTCCCACATCGGGCTGCCGAACAGCGGGTGGAACTCGTCGGGCAGGCCGACCGGGTTCATCGGGTCGACATCTAGCGCCCAGTCGATGCGCGACTGGGCATCCCACTGCTTGTCTTTTCCCTTTTGGTACAGGGAAAGCAGCCGGGCGCGCCCGTCGTCGTACTCCCACGTGAAGCGCGTGTCGCCGGCGGCGGGGACCTCCCACGAGTACGGCGCGGGCACATTCGTGTACTTGTCCCTGGTGGTCATGAGCTGCCGCCTCTCTGCCCGGGTGACCAGGTGGCCATATGACGAGTATCACACTGCGCCGCGTTCGGCAGTGCCGTCAACCCCGACGGGCGGGCTAACTGATCAGCCGGTTGCCTGGAGAGCGTGTTTCTTGTGGAGCCCCCTATCGGGTTTGAACCGATGACCGCTCGCTTACAAGGCGAGTGCTCTACCGCTGAGCTAAGGAGGCCGGGTTAACCGGGCTCAAGCCTAACGGGTCAGTCGTCGCCCTCGATGACGCGTTGCGCGCGCATCGGTCGAGCCGGAGTGCGGCGTGGGGAACGGAAGCCGGGCAGCGGGATCCGGTCGGCGATATTGCTCAGCGGGTTGACCACCATGGTGAGCGCCATGACGGCATCTTGCAGGGTGCTGATGGCGGGTTCGAGTGCCTCCATGCCGGGCGCCAGCCGGCTCAGAGTGTTGGCGACGTCGGCGAGCTGTTCGAGTGGTCCGTCCTTCGATGTCAACGTGTCGATCAGGCCGCCCTCGGAGAGCAGTCGGTCGGCCAGCCCATCTTCGGACAGCACCCGCTCGATCAACCCATCCGCCGCGAGTAGCTGATCGGCCACTCCGCCGGGTTGCAGGGCACGCTGCAGCCCGCCGCCCTCTGCGGTCAGGCGGTCGAGCAAACCTTCGGGCGCTGTCAGCAGGTCGACCACGCCGCCCGGTCGCAGCAGCCTGTCGATCGGCCCGTCGGGGGCTATGGCACGTCCCAGCGGCGCATCGTCGTCCAATAGCTTGGCCAGCCGGTTGGCGCGCGCGATCGCTTCGTCGATGCCGAGCATGTTGGCCATCGCGGTCGACCCTGCCGCGCCGCTGGAATCCCCCAGCGATCGCTNNTGGCGAGGTTCATCCTTCGAGTGTAGGCACGACGCGCTCCCCGCCCAGCCCCCCTGGGTCCAAGCTGATGCGATGATTCCTGGCAGACTCCTAACAGAATGTTCGCAACGAGCTCGCAGGGACTGCACAATGGTTACGAAGGCAACGTTCAAGAAACGGACGGAAGTGACCTCATGACAACAGCGACCCCCAGCGAAAAAATACCCGAGGCCCGCGTCCTCGTTGTCGACGACGAGGCCAACATCGTCGAACTGCTCTCGGTAAGTCTCAAATTCCAGGGGTTCGAGGTTGCCACCGCGAGCAACGGGGCCCAAGCGCTGGACCGTGCCCGCGAAGCCCGTCCGGACGCGGTCATCCTCGACGTGATGATGCCCGGCATGGACGGCTTCGGGGTGCTGCGCCGGCTGCGCGCGGACGGCATCGATGCCCCCGCGTTGTTCCTGACGGCCCGCGACTCCCTGCAGGACAAGATCGCGGGCCTGACCCTGGGCGGCGACGACTACGTGACAAAGCCGTTCAGCCTGGAGGAGGTTGTCGCCCGGCTGCGGGTCATCCTGCGACGCGCCGGCAAGGGGAGCGGTGCGGAACCTCGCAGCGCCCGCCTGACGTTCGCCGACATCGAACTCGACGAGGAAACTCACGAGGTGTGGAAGGCCGGCGAACCGGTTTCGCTGTCACCGACGGAATTCACGCTGCTGCGTTACTTTGTGATCAACGCGGGCACGGTGTTGAGCAAACCGAAAATCCTCGACCACGTCTGGCGGTACGACTTCGGAGGTGACGTCAATGTCGTCGAGTCCTACGTGTCCTATCTACGCCGAAAGATCGACACCGGCGACAAGAGGCTGCTGCACACGCTGCGCGGAGTGGGCTACGTGCTGCGAGAGCCGCGCTGAGTCTGCCCCCGTTTACCGGGCTAGATAGCGAGTGAAGAATACGGTTATGGCGAATCGGACTCCGCGGGGATTGCCGCTACGGGTGGGTCTGGTTGCCGCGACCCTGGTTCTGGTGGCCTGCGGTCTGGCGGCCTCAGGGATCGCGGTCACGTCGATACTGCGGCACAGCTTGGTCAGCCGGATCGACCAGACGTTGCTCGAGGCATCCCGCAGCTGGGCGCAGGCCCCGCGGCGGCAATCGGCTCCGCCCTATGAAGGCCCGGACCCCGGCCGGCCGCCGTCGAAGTTCTACGTTCGGGGCGTCGGCACCGACGGCGTTCCTTTTACGGCGATCAACGACCGCAACGCTGAACCAGCATTACCGCAAGACAACAACGTGGGCCCCAGCCCGACGACCCTGCTCTCGGTCAACGGCTCCGATATTCAATGGCGAGCGGTGTCGGTGCGCGGGCCGCACGGCCTGATCACCGTGGCGATCGACCTTTCCGACGTCCAGCACACGGTCCGGTCCCTGGTTTATCTGCAGTTCGGTATCGGGGTGGCGGTGCTGGTTGTCGTCGGGCTCGCCGGCTATGCGGTGGTGCACCGCAGCCTGAAACCGCTGGCCGAGGTCGAAAAGACCGCCGCGACGATCGCTGCGGGCCAGTTGGATCGACGGGTTCCGGAACGCGATCCGCGGACAGAGGTGGGCCGACTCTCGTTGGCGCTCAACGGAATGCTCACCCAGATTCAGCAGGCGGTGGCGTCTTCGGAGTTGTCAGCTGAAAAGGCCCGCAGTTCGGAGGACCGGATGCGCCGGTTCATTACCGACGCCAGCCATGAACTGCGCACCCCGCTGACTACGATTCGCGGCTTCGCGGAGCTGTATCGCCAGGGCGCCGCCCGCGACGTGGCCATGCTGCTATCGCGGATCGAAAGCGAAGCCAGCCGGATGGGCCTGCTGGTGGACGATTTGCTGCTGCTGGCAAGACTGGACGTGCAGCGGCCGCTCGAACACCATCGGGTGGACTTGTTGGCGCTGGCCAGCGACGCCGTGCACGACGGGCAGGCGATTGACCCCAAACGCACGATCACCCTGGAAGTCGTTGACGGTCCCGGGACCCCGGAGGTGCTCGGTGACGAGCCCCGGATACGGCAGGTGCTGAGCAACCTCGTCGTGAACGCTTTACAGCACACCCCGGCGAGCGCCGACGTCGTCATTCGGGTCGGCACCGAAGGCGACGACGCAGTACTCGAAGTGGCTGACCAGGGTCCCGGCATGAGCCAGGAGGATGCGTCGCGGGTGTTCGAGCGGTTTTACCGCACCGATTCATCGCGAGCACGGGCGAGTGGCGGTACCGGATTGGGACTATCCATCGTCGACTCGTTGGTGCACGCCCACGGCGGTGTGGTCACCGTGACAACCGCGGTCGGGCAGGGGTGCTGCTTTCGCGTCACGCTGCCGCGAGTCAGCGATGTGCCGGCGCCGGAGCCGGTTCACGCCAGTTGAGCCAGGGCCGCCTTGATTTTGGCCTGTGCGGTGTCGAGTGATTCCGGTGACGGGTTGCGGTCGACGTTGGCGAAGCCGAAGTCGCTCAGGCTGCGGGTGGGGAACACGTGGACGTGCAGATGGGGCACTTCCAGGCCGGCGATGATCAGCCCGGCACGCTCAGCGTCGAACGCCTTGCACACGGCTTTGCCGATCAGTTGGCTCACCGCCATGACCCGGGCGAAGTCCGCGCCGTCGACGTCCTGCCACTGATCGATCTCGGCGCGCGGCACCACCAGGGTGTGGCCTGGTGTCATCGGCTCAATCGTCAGGAACGCGACAACGTCGTCGTCCTCGTAGACGAATCGGCCGGGCAGTTCACGGTTGATGATCCTGGTGAAGATCGAAGCCATGGGCCAAGCATATGGTCGGGGCTCATCCCAAGCTCACTCCGCCTTGCCGAACTCCATGACGTCGAGGTTCCAGTAGCCGCGCATGTGGGCGATGAGCCCGGCTTCGTTGACGTGATAGGTGAACACGCCACGAACCGCGCTGGTTAGGGCGCCCTCAAACTTGCTGCGCAGCACCAGGATATGCGCGATCTCGTCCGGCGAACTGGACGGGAAGGTCTCCTCGCAGGTGATGGTCAGCTGATTGGGTGCGATGTTGTTGTCGAAGAAGGCGCCAACGGCCTCCTTGCCGCGCACACCGGTGCCGTCGGGGTTGGTGACGGACTTACCGATCGGGTCCTCGATGACGACATCGTCGGTCATCAGCGCCAGCCAGCCCTCCCGGTCGCGGGCCTGCGCGCAACGCCACGAGGACTGCGACGCTGTCAGGGCCGGGGATTGCACGGTTTGGGTCATGATCGCCTTACCTGTCAGCGTCCGTGTAGCGGATGACGCCGCGAATGTTCTTGCCGTCCAGCATGTCCTGGTAGCCGTCGTTGATCTGCTCGAGCTTGTACTGGCGGGTGATCATGTCATCCAGGTTCAGCTTGCCGACCTTGTACATCGACAGCAGCTGCGGAATGTCGAACTGAGGGTTGCCGCCGCCGAAGATGGTGCCCTGCAGGTTCTTCTGCATCAGGGTCAGCATCGCCAGGTTCAGGGTCACGTTGGTGTCCATCAGGCTGCCAATGGCGGTTAGCACGCAGGTGCCGCCCTTGGCGGTGATGCCCAGGTAGCTGTCGATATCAGCGCCATGTAGTTCACCGACAGTGACCACGACCTTGTGGGCCATCAAACCGTGGGTGACATCCGGCATGCCGGCCAGCGCGGCGTTGATGTCGGGGTAGACGTGGGTGGCGCCGAACTTCAGGGCCTGATCCCGCTTCCATTCCACCGGGTCGATCGCGAAGATGTAGCGCGCGCCGGCGTTGGCGGCACCCTGCAGCGCTGCCATGCCGACCCCGCCGACCCCGACGATGGCGACGTCTTCGCCCGGCCGGACGTCGGCGGCGCGTACTGAGGAACCGTAGCCGGTGGTCACGCCGCATCCCACCAGGGCGGCCACCTCGAACGGCACCGACGGGTCGATCTTCACCACAGAGCTGCGGTGCACGACCATGTACGGCGAGAACGTCCCCAGCAGTGTCATCGGGAAGACGTTTTGTCCGCGGGCCTGGATGCGGTAGGTGCCGTCGGATACCGCCGCACCGCCCAGCAATCCTGCACCCAAATCGCAGAGGTTGCGCATGCCCGACTGACATGTCGGACATTGCCCACACGACGGGATGAATGACAACACCACGTGGTCGCCGGGGGCGAGGTCGTCCACCCCAGGGCCGACTTCGGTGACGATGCCCGCACCTTCGTGTCCGCCGAGAACAGGGAAGCCCATCATCGGGATGTCGCCGGTGACCAGGTGGTGGTCGGAGTGGCACATGCCCGCCGCTTCCATCTGGATCTTGACCTCATCTTTGTGGGGATCGCCGATCTCGATCTCCTCGATGGACCACGGCTGGTTGAATTCCCAGATCAGTGCGCCTTTTGTTTTCATAGAGGACCTCCACTAGCGTGCCCTGACCGAGTGCTCGGTGAAAGGGGCCGGACGGTAATTAGAACGTGTTCTCGTTATTGAAACCATTATGACCTTCGTCACCGCACTGTAAACAACCGGGCATGCGATCCAGCCCCGGCGGGGCGCCGTGGGGCACGCAACCCTGGCCGCGCCGACGGTGTCTCTGCTCCGCCCGGCCCGCTAAAGTGACCTCTCGTGCGCGTCCTGGTGATCGGTTCCGGTGCTCGTGAACATGCCCTGCTGTTGGCGCTCGGCCGCGATCCGCAGGTCACGGGGCTAGTCATCGCTCCGGGTAATGCCGGCACCGGCCGGATCGCCGAGCAACATGACGTCGACATCAGCTCCGGTGAGGACGTCGTCGCCCTGGCTCGGGACGTTGCCGCCGACCTGGTCGTCATCGGCCCTGAGGTGCCGCTGGTGCTTGGGGTGGCCGACGCCGTGCGCGCCGCCGGGATTGTCTGTTTTGGGCCCAGCAAGGACGCGGCCCGCATCGAGGGTTCCAANNCGTTTGGATGCCGCCCTGGACCGGTTCGGGCCGCCGGCCGGCGACCCGGCCTGGGTGGTCAAAGACGACCGTCTGGCGGCCGGCAAAGGCGTGGTGGTGACGCCGGACCGCGCTGTGGCGCGTGCCCATGCCGCCGGACTGCTCGATGACGGGCACCCGGTACTCNNAACACCGGCGGCATGGGCGCCTATGCGCCGCTGCCGTGGCTGCCCGACGACGTCTACCGGGGGATCGTCAGCGGGATCGTCGAACCCGTTGCGGCCGAAATGGTTAGGCGCGGCAGTGCGTTCTGCGGATTGCTGTACGTCGGACTCGCGATGACCGCGAAAGGGCCGGCGGTCGTCGAATTCAACTGCCGCTTCGGCGATCCAGAGACCCAGGCGGTGCTGGCCCTGCTGGATTCACCGCTTGGGCAACTGCTCCATGCAGCGGGGACAGGTTCCCTGGCTGACTTTGGCGAGTTGCGCTGGCACGAGGGTGCCGCCGTGACGGTTGTGCTGGCGGCCGAAAACTATCCCGGACGCCCCCGGATCGGGGACGTCGTCATCGGCTCCGAAGCTGATGGGGTCCTGCATGCCGGAACGTCCCGGCGCGATGATGGCGCCATCGTCTCGTCCGGCGGACGGGTGCTGTCGGTGGTGGGCGCCGGTGCCGACCTGGCTGTGGCGCGCGCGCACGCCTATGAGATCTTGCGTTCGATTCGATTGCCCGGCAGCCATTTCCGAAGCGACATCGGTCAATGGGCTGCGGAGGGCAAGATCCGGATCTAGAAGGCCACGGCTTGACCGTCGCGGCGCGGATCACTGGCCGCAAGATACCCGTCATCGAGGCGCCAAATCGCTTGGCAACTACCGAAACTGTTGTAGTCATCGATGGCGAGCAGGTCGTGCCCCCGGCGCCGAAGTTCGTCGAGTGTCGACTGCGGGAAGCCCTCCTCGCAGCTCACCTGCATACCCTGCACCCAACGGAACCGTGGGCCGTCGCAGGCCGCCTGCGGGTTCTGCTCGTGGTCGGCGATGCGCACCAGCACCTGCACGTGGCCCTGGGGTTGCATTGGGCCGCCCATCACCCCGAAGCTCATCACCGGCGCCCCGCCTTTCGTCACAAAGCCCGGGATGATCGTGTGATAGGGGCGCTTGTCAGGCCCGACCTGGTTCGGGTGGCCTTGCGCCGCTGAGAAGTTCGCGCCGCGGTTTTGCAGCGAAATGCCGGTGCCCGGCACCACAACGCCAGACCCGAAGCCCATGTAATTCGACTGGATCATCGACACCATCATCCCGGATGCATCGGCGGCGGTGAGATATACGGTTCCCCCTTTCGGGGTGCCCGCAGTCGCCGGCTTTGCCCGTTTCGGATCGATCAGTGCCGCCCGACACTCCAGATATCCCTTGTCTAGGAGTTCTTCCGGCGAAACTCGCATATGGTCGGTGTCGGCGACATAAGCCTGCGCGTCGGCGAATGCAAGTTTCACGGCTTCGATCTGTAGATGCACGCTGTCGGCGGAATCTGCTGCGAGCGAGGACATGTCGAAGTGTTCCAGGATGCCGAGGGCGATCAGGGCCACGATGCCCTGGCCGTTGGGCGGTATCTCGTGGATGGTGTAACCCCGGTAGCCGGTGCTGATGGTGCCGACCCAGTCGGCGCGGTGCGCGGCGAGGTCGCTGGCGCGCATGACGCCGCCGTGGGCGGTCGAGTGCGCCTCGAGTTGGGCCGCCAGCTCTCCGCGATAAAACGCCTCCCCGTTTGTTGCCGCGATCTTCTCCAGGGTGGCCGCATGGTCGGGAAAGGTGAACAGCTCGCCTGGCTTCGGTGCGCGGCCGCCCGGCAGGAACGCTTGGGCGAACCCGGGCTGGGCTTGGAAAAGTGGAACCTGCGCGGCCCACTGCTCGGCCACCGTCGGCGAGACCAGGAATCCCTGGCGGCCGTAAGAGATCGCGGGCTCGAAGAGCCTCGCGAATGGGAGTTTTCCGAATTTGGTGTGCAGTTCGACCCATGCCGATACGGCTCCGGGTACGGTCACCGAATTCCAGCCGAGCGCGGGAACAGGGTTGCCGCCGAAGTACTCCGGCGTCCACGCCGCGGGCGAGCGTCCCGACGCGTTCAGTCCGTGCAGTCGCCGTCCGTCCCAGACGATGGCGAAGGCGTCCGAGCCGATGCCATTGGAGACCGGTTCCACCACGGTCAGTGTGATCGCGGTGGCGATGGCCGCGTCGACTGCGCTGCCGCCCTCGGCGAGCATCCGAAGACCCGCTTGCGCGGCAAGCGGCTGCGACGAGCACACAACGTTCGATGCCAGGACGGGCGTTCGAGGCCAGGCGTAGGGGAAGCTCCAACCGAAGGGCGTAGACACCGTGGGGCCTAGGCCGTCAGCAATGGAGCCATCCAGGTCAGCTCCGCCGGCAGCTGCGAACTCCAGAACGCACCGTCGTGCCCGCCCGGCGAGAAACCGCCGGAGGGCCGGTTGGGCAGTTGAGCGATGAACTGCTTGGTCGCGTCGTAGAACGGATCGCTGTCGCCGCAATCCACCCGGATCGGGATGGTAGCCAGCGCGGGCATTCCGAACAC
>PLSK01000091.1:64735-73296 GCA_003165155.1 Mycobacterium sp.
TCGACCAGCCCAGGAAAGCCACCCGCGAGGTGTCCAGACTCTGGTTGCCCAGCATGGGAATGAGCTCGTCGAGCACCATGGCGCCGGAGTCCTCGCCCGAAGACCTCTTGTGCCAATAGCTGCCCCCACCGTCGACGGCGACCACCGCGAATGGTGGCAGTCCGGCGGCGACCGCCTGGGCCAGACCCTGCTCGACGCCGCCCGCCATCACGGTGGCCGCGTCGCTGCCCTTGCCGTGCAGCGCGATCACCGGTCGCAGTGCCTTGACTTGGCCGGGCGGGCGCGCGATCGCCCAGTTGGTCGATATCCCACCGCGCGCGGCCGACACGAATGAGCCGGTCACCATGGTCGGCGCGGCCTGGGTCGCCGGCGCNNGCGCCAAGACCGAGCACCGTGCGGCGGCTCAAGTCAGGCATGCGGGTCATCATGCCATGTTCGTTTGGCCAAAATGGCAATGCAGTACCACTTTGGCTGGCACGATGGCTAGTCGTGACTGCAGCAGTTACTCCAAAAGGAGAACGCCGCCGGTATGCGCTGGTGAGCGCGGCCGCCGAGCTGCTTAGCGAAGGCGGGTTCGAAGCTGTGCGTCATCGGGCGGTCGCCCGACGTGCTGGCCTGCCGTTGGCGTCCACCACGTATTACTTCTCGTCCCTCGACGATTTGATCGCACGCGCGGTCGAGCACATCGGGATGATCGAAGTAGCGCAGCTACGAGGGCTGGTCACGGCGTTGTCGCGGCGGCGCCGGGGCCCGGAAACCACCGCCGAAGTTCTGGTGGACTTGCTGGTAGGCGACGTGTCCGGACCGGGACTTGTCGAGCAGCTGATATCGCGATACGAGCGCCATATCGCATGTACCCGGCTGCCCGCCCTGCGCGATTCGATGCGCCGAAGCCTGCGGCAACGCGCCGAAGCGGTGGCCGAAGCAATCGTGCGATCGGGGCGGTCGGTGCATATCGAGCTGATCTGCACGCTGATCTGTGCGGTCGATGGTTCGGTGGTCTCCGCGCTGGTCGAAGGGCGAGATCCGCGAACGGCTGCGCTGGCTACGTTGGTCGATCTCGTTGACGTGCTCGCACCCATCGACCAGCGACCCGTGCGAATCTGAACTCACGGGTGCGAAAGCCCGCACGGCAGTGACGGTGTGACGATGCACCCGGTGGCGAAGTCGCCGTAGATGGTGATGTCGGCCGGGCGGCGCTGGGCGTATAACGCCACGTAGGCGCAGACGACGGCGTCGATCGGATCCTCCGCGCGGCGTAGGTCGCTCTTGCGCTCTGCGGCCACCACCTGCCGGCGCAGCTCGGCCCACTCGGGACCGTCGACCAGCAACGGCACTCCGTCTTCCCTGCCCTGTGCCAAATCTTCCAGACCGTCCATCAACAGCAGCAACTCTGACTTGAGCTGCTCAACGCCGCGGCCCGGCTTCGCCTTGTACTTCAGCGTGCGCGCCAACCGGAACAGCACCACCGTCGCCGCGTGCGGGTAGACCTCGATGGCCCGCCGTCTTGCCGGCGACCCGGAGTCCATGTCGAGGCCCAGCGCCTCAGCCAACCGCGCGCCACGGGGGCCGTCGGCGAACTCGGGTTTGCCGGTGTTAACCGGGTGCGCGCCGGCCTCGAACCTGCGGAAGTCACGGTTGAGCGCCGCCTCGGCCGGCCGCAGACCGGTGGGGTTGGTCACCACCAGTGGGGCGTCGAAGGCGACCAGACAATCACCCCGGGTGTAGGGCCGCACCGCGGCCAGCACGTCGGCGTCGTCGCGAGCGGCGCCGACGCGCACCAGGCGGCCGTCGGGATCGAGCACCGCGACGCCGGTCGGATTGCGCCCGGCCCAGGCCAGGTCGATACCGACGAAGAACATCCGCCACATTGTGCCGCGAAAGTGCAGCTGCCGACGGTGCTACTCGGGAAATGCGTTGCTACCTGCCGTCTGGCGGCAGATAAGCTCACCAAGTGAGCATTCCGAATGTGCTGGCCGCCCGGTACGCCAGTGCCGAGATGGTTGCGATCTGGTCGCCGCAGGCCAAAGTCGTCGCGGAGCGGCGGCTCTGGCTGGCGGTGCTGCGGGCCCAGGAAGAACTCGGCATCACGGTGCCTGGGGAAGCTGTCGCCGACTACGAGCGGGTGCTCGACGACGTCGACTTGGCGTCGATCGCGACCCGCGAGCGCGCGCTCCGCCACGATGTGAAGGCCCGCATCGAGGAGTTCAACGCGCTGGCCGGCCACGAACAGGTGCACAAAGGCATGACCAGCCGCGACCTGACCGAGAACGTGGAGCAGCTGCAGATCCGCCGGTCGCTGGAATTGATTTTCTCCCACGGGGTAGCGGTGGTGGCACGGCTCGCCGAGCGGGCGGTCGCATATCGCGATCTGGTGATGGCCGGACGCAGCCACAACGTCGCCGCGCAGGCGACCACTTTGGGCAAGCGGTTCGCCTCCGCGGCGCAGGAGACGCTGATCGCGTTGACCAGGTTGCGGGAGCTTATCGACCGCTATCCGCTGCGCGGCATCAAGGGCCCGATGGGCACCGCGCAGGACATGCTCGACCTGCTCGGTGGCGACGCGGCCAAGCTGACTCGATTGGAACGCCGCATCGCCGAATTTCTGGGCTTCTCGACCATTTTGACCAGCGTCGGACAGGTGTATCCGCGTTCGCTGGACCACGACGTGGTCTCCGCGCTGGTGCAGCTCGGCGCTGGACCATCGTCGATGGCGCACACCATCCGGCTGATGGCCGGGCACGAACTCGTCACCGAGGGTTTCGCGCCGGGACAAGTCGGCTCGTCGGCGATGCCGCACAAGATGAATACCCGCAGTTGCGAGCGGGTCAACGGGATGCAAGTGGTGCTGCGTGGCTACGCCTCGATGGCGGCCGAACTGGCCGGCGCGCAGTGGAACGAGGGCGATGTCTTTTGCTCGGTGGTACGCCGGGTTGCGTTGCCGGACAGCTTCTTCGCCATCGACGGACAGATCGAGACCTTCTTGACGGTGCTCGACGAGTTCGGCGCCTACCCGGCGGTGATCCAGCGCGAGTTGGACCGCTATTTGCCTTTCCTGGCTACCACCAAGGTTCTCATGGCGGCGGTGCGCGCCGGCATGGGACGTGAGTCCGCGCACCACGTCATTCGGGAACACGCGGTGGCGACGGCGCTGGCCATGCGCGAGCAGGGCGCCGAGCCCGACCTGCTGGACCGGCTGGCCGCGGATCCGCGACTGCCGTTGGACCGCGCCGCGCTGGCCGCCGCACTCGCCGACAAAAACGCGTTCATCGGGGCCGCCGCCGATCAGGTCGACGAGGTGGCCGCCGAGGTGGACGCGCTGGTAGGCCGCTACCCGGACGCGGCCAAATACACGGCGGGCGCGATCCTGTGACGCTGGCCGGCACGCTGCCGGGGATCGACTTCACCGATCTGGACAACTTCGCCAACGGCTTCCCGCACGAGTTGTTCGCGGTCCATCGGCGAGAAGCGCCGGTGTACTGGCACGAACCGACCGACAACACCCCCGATGGCGAGGGCTTTTGGTCGGTGGCCACGCATGCCGAGACCCTTGAGGTACTGCGTGATCCGGTCAGCTATTCATCGGTGACCGGAGGCTCGCGACCATTCGGTGGAACGCTGCTGCAGGACCTGGCCATCTCGGGCCAGGTGCTCAACATGATGGACGATCCGCGGCACTCGCAAATTCGGCGACTCGTCAGCTCCGGGCTGACGCCGCGAATGATTCGCCTTGTTGAGGACGATCTGCGAGCCCGGGCGCGCCGGCTGCTCGATGCGGTGGTCGCGGGCGAAGCGTTCGACTTCGTACTCGGCATCGCCGCTGAGCTGCCAATGCAGATGATCTGCATCCTGTTGGGAGTGCCGGAATCCGAACGGCATTGGCTCTTCGAGGCCATCGAGCCGCAATTCGACTTCGGCGGCTCACGCAAGGCGTCGCTGTCCCAATTGTCGCCCGAAGAGGCCGGGTCGCGGATGTACGCCTACGGCCAGGAGTTGATCGCGTCGAAGCGTGCTGCGCCGACCGACGACATGCTGTCGGTGGTCGCGAACGCGACGGTCGACGATTCGGACATGTCGGATGTGGAGCTGTACCTGTTCTTCAGTCTGCTGTTCAGCGCGGGTGCGGAGACGACACGCAACGCGGTCGCGGGAGGGATGCTGGCGCTGGCCGAGCATCCCGAGCAATTCCGTGCGCTGCGTGAGGATCTCGATCTGCTGCCGACGGCGGTCGAAGAAATGGTTCGGTGGACATCACCGTCGCCGTCCAAGCGGCGCACCGCTACCCGTGAGCTCGCCCTCGGCGGACAGTCGATCGATCCGGGGCAGAAGGTACAGATCTGGGAAGGCTCGGCCAACCGGGATGCCAGCGTCTTCGACCGCGCTGACGAGTTCGATATCGCCCGAAAGCCCAACCCGCATCTGGGCTTTGGGCAGGGTGTGCACTACTGCCTGGGTGCCAATCTGGCCCGGCTGGAATTGCGAGTGCTGTTCGAGGAGTTGCTGTCGCGCTTCGCTGCGGCGCGTGTCGTCGAACCTGTCGAATGGACCCGCAGCAACCGGCATACCGGCATCCGGCACCTGGTCGTGCAACTGCGATGACTACGACGTCAGTGCGTTTGCCCGGTAGCGGCTGGCGGTCCAGGGCGGGGAGTCTGGGGTAGGTGTGAGTGTGATCATGATGAGATCCTTACCGGCGGTTAGGGTGTCGGGCACGAGGTAAGTGTCATCAAGCCAGCGATGGGTTGTGTTGCTGCGTGGCTGTAACCAGGTCCCGGCGGGCACGCCGTCAATGGCGACGTCTGCTGACTGGTAGCCGTTTGTTTGGTCCGATGTGCGGCGCAGCAGGATGCCCTGGTTACCCGGGGGGATCGAGATGCGGAATGTGATCGCGGCCGCAGTGGAGCGAACCACCCCGGCAACGACGTGGGTGTCGTCATTCCCCTCATACGCGCTGATCAGGATTTGATCGGTGGCGGCCGCGTCGGTGTAGCCGTGCTGGAACCGACTCGAAGGGTCGGCGGGGCTGACGTCGTCGCTGAAAGTAGTGGTGTCGTTCGGTTGGGTGTACAGAAATGCCGTTGAGCTGTAGTCGGCTTGGATCATGTTGCGCTTGCCATGCTCAATGCCGAATCGGATTGCGGAGTGGTAGTCGACGGCGTCGGCGAGCATCAGGCGATAGACGGCGACGCAATAGTCCGCGCATCCGCCGGTGGCCGTGCGTTGATCGGGTTGGCCGGTGAGCGGGGCGCTATAGCGTGCGCCGTTTTTGAAGTACCAGCCGCCCTCGTAAAAGTCTTCCGTGCCAGTGCCGTACCACTGGGGTGACAGGGAGGCGTCGGTGTAGCCGCGTTCGGCTCCTTCGAGAAAAAATGGGGCNNCGGCATGGGAGCGGGCGGTGAAGTATCCGGCGCGGCCGCTGGCCAGCGCGGGCGCCCACTGCAGATCGGATGTCGTCACGACATCGCTGTCGATCCCGGACACAGGATTGTCGGTGGTGTTGACGAGGGTGATGTGGGCCGTGCGGGCGAACGGCATCGGCCACCACTCTGACAACGCCAACGCCCCTCCCGGTTCTGGAGTGGTGGCGAACATCAGCGATTGCATGGCGTTGCCGCCCAATCCGGCACCGAAGAACTCTCCGAGTGGCGAGTCGACCATGGTTCGGCCGTCGAATTCGATCTGCAGCCGTAATCCGTTCAGCAGTTGATCCGTCGGATCTGGCAGTCGCAGCCGCAGCGCCGAGATGGTGCCCGACCCGGTCGATTCGGCGATCGTCTGCGCACCACCGCCGGGGAGATCGATGATCCGATTTTCATGCGCCGCAGTAAGTTCTGCCGGTTTGGGATCGATGGTGCCCGCGGCACGGAACGTCGCGAGCACGTCGAGTGCGGAATCGGCGGGCGAGAAACTGGCGACGCCGTCGGCGCTGGGAAACTGGCGGTAGTCGACGTGGTAATACTCCAAATCCGTTGCGACGCTGATGCGCATTGACTGTCGATATGGCATCGGCACCTTGACGTAGACGCCTCCTGACGACTGCGCGGCGTTGGCTACCAGGGGCCAGACAAACGGCGCACCCAGCGCTCCATTGACCAACGATTGCAGCGGTGCATCGATCACCGTGTGCCCGTCGAGTTCGATGCGGATCGTCCCGAGCGAAGTCACATTGCCGCCATCGCGGGTGAACCAGATCGAATCGACCTCGCCGGCGCCGTGATCCTCCGCGACGACGCACCCGGCTCCCCCGGGCGCCAGACATCCACCGGTGCCGTTGCGGTTACCGGTGGAAATGTCGAAATCACCGCCGCTTCGATCGAAACTCGACACCTGCACGGTTCGTGCGCCGGCGCTCAGGTACGGCAGCAAATCGAGTCGTCGGTAGGTGTTCCAACCCACTGCCCTTGCGCCGGGTCCGGTGGTAGCGGGCTCGGCAGACGCCGTCGTCGCGGCGGAAACACCAGCGATCACCAACAGCAGCGACACGAAAACGACGGACAGCGTCCGAAAGCCCACCACAGTGTTGTGGTTCAGCACGAGGGCACACCGATCCCTGCCGACCGCAGCTCGAGGGCGACCAGAGCCTGGATGGTGCCGGGATCCCCGCGGCGCCATCCGCCAACCGGATCCTCGCTCAGGGCCACCAGTTTGTGTGGGGATCGGTTGGTCAGCGCCCGCAGCGCGAGCAGATCTCGCCCAGGCGGGGTGGCGGCCAGGCCGGTCGCCACCCATTTGCGCCGGAAGAACCGGAGCCGCAGGAACAGCCATGGCAAGACCGCTAGCAGGATGGGGAGCGCGACAACCGCCACCGCGAGCAACACCGCGAGCCAGCTCGCCGTGGTGTCCAGGTCGTGCACGGCGTTCGCGATATCGAGGGCAGCGTGGCTGGCGGACGTGAGGGGTTTGCTGACCTCGTCGCCCACCAGCGGAATCTGCTGCGCGCCGTGGCCCGCAGACGCGAGGCCGCCGGCGATGCCGTTCGTGCCGCCCTCGATTTGGCGACCCGCTTCAACGATTGTCGAGATAGCGTCGTAAACCGCCAGACCGACGAGCCCCCAGATCGTGGTCCACACGGCCACGGCGAAGTCACTGAACAGTTGGGCCAGCAGCCGGGCGGGCCTCGTGGAGTAGGGCAAAAACCGCGATGTCATAGCACAGATACCAGCACAACTCTCGGCCCGCTGCGGGCTTCGGACCCGGTTTGATAGGTGGCCGATAGGCTGACCCGATGCGCCCTGCACTGACCGAGTATCAGCACCTGGCCAGCGGCAAGGTCCGTGAGCTGTACCGCGTCGACGATGACCATCTGCTACTGGTCGCGTCGGACCGGATCTCGGCATACGACTACGTCCTGGACAGCGTGATTCCCGACAAGGGCCGCATCCTGACCGCCATGAGCGTGTTCTTCTTCGGACTCGTCCAGGCGCCCAACCACCTCGCCGGGCCCCCAGATGACCCGCGCATCCCCGACGAGGTGCTCGGCCGTGCGCTGGTGGTACGCCGGCTTGAGATGTTTGCGGTGGAATGTGTGGCTCGGGGCTACCTGACCGGCTCGGGCTTATTGGACTACCAGGCGACCGGGAAGGTCTGCGGTATCGCGTTGCCGCCGGAGCTGGTTGAGGCAAGCCGGTTCGACACGCCACTGTTCACCCCGGCCACTAAGGCCGCTCTGGGAGACCACGATGAGAACGTTTCGTTCGCCCGAGTCATCGAGATGGTGGGTGCGGTGCGCGCCAACCAGCTGCGCGACCGAACGCTGCAGATTTATGTGCAGGCCGCCGATCACGCCCTGAGGAAGGGAATTATCATCGCCGACACCAAATTCGAATTCGGTACCGATCCCGACGGCAATCTGATTCTGGCCGACGAAATCTTCACACCGGACTCGTCGCGGTACTGGCCGGCCGAGGACTACCAGGCTGGCGTGGTCCAGAACAGCTTCGACAAGCAGTTCGTCCGCAACTGGCTTACCAGCTCCGAGTCCGGCTGGGACCGCAACGGGTCGCAACCTCCACCACCGCTTCCGGATCACATCATTGATGCCACCCGCGACCGCTACATCAATGCCTATGAACGGATTTCCGGTCTGAGTTTCGGTGACTGGATCGGCCCGAGCGCATGACGGATGCACTAACACCGCCTGTCGCCAAGCGGGTGCAGACCCGGCGGGAGTACCACGGGGACGTCTTCGTCGATCCGTACGAGTGGTTGCGAGACAAGGAAAGCCCCGAAGTCATCGCCCACCTTGAAGCTGAGAACGAGTACGTCGATCAGAAGACTGCCCACCTCGAGCCCTTGCGACAACGGATATTCGATGAGATCAAGGCGCGCACCAAGGAAACCGACCTGTCGGTGCCGACCCGGCGAGGCGACTGGTGGTACTACGCGCGCACTTTCGAGGGAAAGCAGTACCGCGTCCAGTGCCGTTGCCCGGTAAGCAATCCCGATGATTGGGATCCGCCGACCTTAGACGAGAACACCGAAGTGCCCGGTGAGCAGGTTCTGCTCGACTCCAACGTGGAGGCTGAAGGACACGATTTCTTCGCGCTGGGCGCCGCCTTGGT
>PLSK01000091.1:73317-76850 GCA_003165155.1 Mycobacterium sp.
AAGGTGTGGCGGTATCGACTCGGCTCCGGCGAACCGTCGGAGCTGGTGTATCACGAAGCCGACGAACGTTTCTGGCTCGGTGCGGGGCTCACCCGAAGCGAGGCCTATGTCGTTATCGCTTCAGGTTCATCCATTACGTCGGAGTTCCGCTACGCGGACTCCGCCGACTCGCACGCACAGTTCACCGTCGTGCTGCCGCGGCGCGAAGGTGTCGAGTACTCGGTGGAGCACGCGGTGGTCGGGGGGCAGGACCGCTTCTTGATCCTGCACAACGACGGGGCGGTGAACTTCACCCTCGCGGAGGCCCCGGTCGCCGATCCAACGCAGCAGCGAACCCTGATCCCGCACCGCGACGACGTCCGACTCGAAGGTATGGATGCCTTCGCCGGTCATCTGGTGGTCAGCTACCGGCGCGCCGCATTGCCCCGGATCCAGCTGTGGCCGCTGAACTCCGACGGCGGCTACGGTGAGCCCGAAGAGATCTCGTTCGACTCCGAGCTGATGTCGTCGGGCCTGGGCGGAAATCCGAACTGGGATTCGCCCAAATTGCGGATCAGCGCGGGATCCCTGGTCACCCCATTGCGCGTCTACGACATCGACCTGGGCAGCGGGGAGCGCACATTGCTTCGCGAGCAACCCGTGCTCGGCGGTTACCGAGTCGAGGATTACGTCGAGCGGCGCGAGTGGGCACAGGCGGGCGACGGCACGCGGATCCCGGTATCGATCGTGCACCGCGCGGGTGTCGAATTGCCGGCGCCGGCGCTGCTGTACGGCTACGGAGCCTACGAAATCTGCACAGATCCAAGCTTTTCCGTGGCGCGGTTGTCGTTGCTGGACCGGGGCATGGTTTTCGCAATCGCCCACGTTCGCGGCGGCGGTGAGATGGGCCGACTGTGGTATGAGCACGGCAAGCTATTGGAGAAGAAGAACACCTTCACCGACTTCGTTGCGGTGGCAAAGCATCTGGTGGAATCGGGATTGACCCGACCGCAAGACCTGGTGGCGCTGGGTGGCAGCGCGGGCGGTCTGCTGATGGGCGCGGTGGCCAATTTGGCGCCGGACCTCTTCGCCGGAATCCTCGCGCAAGTCCCGTTCGTCGACCCACTCACCACGATCCTGGACCCATCGTTGCCACTGACGGTCACCGAGTGGGACGAGTGGGGAAATCCGTTGAGCGACAGCGATGTTTACGCCTACATGAAGTCGTATTCGCCCTATGAGAATGTCGAGACCAAACCCTACCCGGCGATCCTGGCGATGACGTCGTTGAACGACACCAGGGTCTACTACGTCGAGCCGGCCAAGTGGGTCGCGGCCTTGCGGCACGCTAACCCTGACAGCAATCCGGTGCTGCTCAAAACTCAGATGGCGGCGGGTCATGGTGGCGTCAGTGGTCGCTACCGGGGGTGGGAGGAAACCGCATTCCAATACTCCTGGCTGCTAGCTGCCGCCAACTGCGACAACGATAGCGGCGGCTAGGAAGACAACCTCGGTGGTAGCGCGCAGGGTAGAGTTAGTCGTCTGCTGCCGTTAGGATGGCCGGCTTTTTCGGCAGGAACGACGCCGGGACAAAGGTCAACAACACCAACCCGCATGCAATCACGAATACCAGTGTGTACGCATGCGAAAGGTCTTGCAGCACATTGCCCGAGAAGTTGGGGGCAAGTGCCTGCGGCGGTATTGCGGACTGATCAACGGGCATTCCGCTGGTCGCGGCCTGCTGCCGCAGCGACGCGAGTTCGTTGGCAGCGGTGATGTTCTCGCTGCGATTGAACTGGTTGGTCAGGATCACCGACATCAGCGCAGTTCCCATCGAGCCGCCTACCTGGTTGCTGACGCTCATCAGAGTTGTGCCTCGAGCGATCTGATGCGGCGCCAAGGCCTGCACTGATGCAACGGAGAGCGGCATCATGGCGCAACCCATCCCGAGCCCCATGATCGCCAGCGCGACCAGCAGTGTCGGTTGGTACCGGGCGTGGCTGGCCACGCCGAATGCGAAGGCGCCCAGTCCGACAGTGATCAGTGCGATGCCGACCAGCACGATCTTGCCCGGCCCCCGTCTATCCACGAACGGTCCGGCCAGCCGCATGGTCAGCATGGCACCTAGCCCTTGCGGGATCGAGTGCACGCCGGCTTGCATCGGAGTCTGGTGCAATACCTGCTGGAAGTAGCTCGGAATCAGCAGGCAGGCGCCGAAAAAGGCGGTGGCGAAAAGCAGCATCGTCAGATTGGCCTGGGTGAGCACGCGGTTCTGAAACAGCCGTAGATCAATGAGTGGGTGATCGGCGCGGTGCAAGGCGTGCAAGACAAACGCAACGATCAACACCAGTCCTGCGATCGCCGGGATCAATACATGGCGGTCTGCCACGGCGCCGCGGGCCGGGATCGACGACAGCGAGAACAGGAATGCCGCCAGGCCGGGGGACAGCAGCAGCGCGCCGACGACGTCGAAGGTTTCTGAGCGCGCCGGGTGATCGCGACGAAACACGACCGCCGCGAGGAGCAACGTGAGCAGCCCGATCGGCAGGTTGATCAGGAATATCCACCTCCAGCTGGAGGTGTCGATGAGCCAACCGCCCAGAATCGGCCCACCGATCGGCGCGAGCAGCATGGGGATGCTCAGAATCGACATCAGGCGACCCAGCCGTCCGGGCCCGGCCTCGCGGGTCATGATCATGAATCCCAGGGGCCATAGCATGCCACCGCCGATACCCTGAACTACCCGAAAGATGATGAGCTGCGCGATACTCGACGCCACTGCGCACAACAGCGAGCCAAGCACGAATGCCACCACAGAAACCATGAAGAGGCGTTTGGTCCCGAAGCGGTCGGCCGCCCAGCCAGTCAACGGAATCACGGTCGCCAACGCCAGCGTGTAGCCGGTCATCGTCCAAGCGACGACGGCCTGCGTGCTCCCGAATTGGTCGATGAAGGTGCGTTGCGCGACGCTCACGATGGTGACATCCAGGATCGCCATCACCGTGGCCAGGAGGCACACGCCGGAGATCCGCAACAGCCCGGCGTCCAGCTTGTCCGGATAGACATGCTCACTGGCGCCGGATTGCCCGGTGGGAGTGCTGGGCAGCGGGTTGCCGGTCGCTGCAGAAGGGGCGATTTCCATAGCGTTACTTAGCATATGACGTCCTCCCCACGGCTGAAGCCGGGGGATTCCAGCCCGTTCATGCTGCGGGTACAGCGGCGGGTTGGAGTAGTAATTCCTTGCGGTTTCCTGCTGGTTCCTGCTTCGGTGACCCCGCCCGGCCCGCAGGCCGGCGGTCGTCTTCACAGGCGGTGACCGCAAGCCCTGCGGCCAGAACGTTCTTGGCGGCATTCACATCCGCATGCTCGGTGTGTGCGCAGTGGGTGCACCGGAATACCGCTTGGCTCTCACGGGATTTCGGGTCCACATGCCCACATGCCGAGCAGCGTTGCGACGTGTATGCCGCCGGCACTTTCACTACGGTGGTCCCGGTGTAGCGGGCCGCCGAGGCAAGTGCCAACGCGAACCGGTGCCATCCTTTGGCCAGGATGGC
>PLSK01000323.1 GCA_003165155.1 Mycobacterium sp.
GTGACGCGCGGGTGTGGTTGTGGGATAGGCCATCTTGAGGTCGGCGAGGCTGTCGAGGACGATCTGGGAGACGATGAGTCGGGCGTTGTCTTTGTCGTCGGCCGGCACGATGTACCAGGGGGCATGATCGGTGCTGGTCGCTCGCAGGCAGTCACCGTATACCCTCATGTAGGTGTCCCAATAGGATCGTTCGCGGATGTCGGCGAGGCTGAATTT
This sequence comes from Mycobacterium sp., assembly GCA_003165155.1. Lineage (GTDB taxonomy): Bacteria > Actinomycetota > Actinomycetes > Mycobacteriales > Mycobacteriaceae > Mycobacterium. The sequence continues at coordinate 217 of PLSK01000323.1, forward strand.
CCAGTTTTTGTCGGGTGCGTCGATGCGCGCACGGAACCGTTGCGCCTGTTCGTCTTTCGACATGTGCAGGAAGATCTTGACGGTCTGGGTGCCGTTGCGGTGCAAGTGATCCTCGAGGTCGCGGATCGACCGGTAGCGCTGCTTCCAGAAGGACTTCTGGTCGATCAGCTCATCGGGCAGGCCGTGTCCATGCAGGATCGTGGGGTGGACCCGGGCGATGAGGACGTCCTCGTAGTAGGAGCGGTTGAAGATGCCGATCCGGCCGCGCTCGGGCAGGCAGCAGGTGGTGCGCCAGAGGAAGTCGTGCTCAAGATCGTGATCGGTGGGCTGTTTGAAGCTGAACACCTGGCAGCCTTGCGGGTTCACCCCGGACATCACATGGCGGATCGCGCCGTCCTTACCGGCGGCGTCCATGCCTTGAAAGATCAGCAGCAACGCCCACTGGTCCGATGCGTAATGCAGCTGCTGCAGTGAGCTCAGTTTCTTGACGTGTTTCTTCAGCTGCTTTTTGTAATTCTTGTGCGAATTATATAGGGGTTTCACGCTTGTCGGCAGTTGCGCCAGGTCGACGTGTCGTCCGGCTTCTACCCGGAAATCTGACGAGTCGATTGCCACAATCGGTCCTCTCTCAGCGCCTCGGCTGGCGCGACGTTGTCGCTGGAGGGAGTCCGGTTGCCAATGCCGTCGAGCAGCGCGGCATCCACGTTCCACCGCCCGATACAGCGTTCCCCGTGGTAGTCCTCGATCACCGAGATCGAGGCGGTGACGCTGGCGAACAGGCGCCCGTTGTCCGCGGCCAGGCCCAGCGCCCTCGCGGCCAGGATTCGGGAGAAGTGCCCATGGGTGAAGACGACGACCGGCTCGTCGCACCTCACGACGTGCGCGTCGAGAAAGGCATCGGCCCGCATACCGACGTCGTCGGTGGATTCACCGTTGGGGCATCCGTCACGCCAAATGTCCCAACCTGGTGCCAGCTGGCGGATCTGGTCGTCGGTCAGGCCCTCGTAGTCGCCATAGTAGTATTCCGCGACAAGCGGATCCACTGTTATCGGCCGACCGGGGAGGGCGAGGGCAGCGGTTGCGGTGGCGCGTCGGCGAGGGCTGGAAAACGCCCGCGCACCGTCGCCGGACAGCACGCGCTCAACCAGCGGCGCCAGCAAGGCGGCCTGCCCGCACCCGTGCCGCGTCAGCGGCAGATCGGTGGTGCCGGTATATCGCCCGGACAGGGTCCATTCGGTGCCGCCGTGCCGGATGATGACCAGCTTCATCGTGGGTCACCGTCGTCCCGGCCCGGCGGCCCGGTGGTGATCGTCATGACGAGGTTGGCCGGTCGTGTTCGGTGCACCAATTGCATCGGCGGGGGTACGCGGCGTCGGAAAGGTCGTCGTAGCTGGTGATCCTCGCCTGGTAGTGACAGTCCCTACTGTCGTGGAAGGTGTGATCCTCACGGGTGCTGGGGGTGTACAGAAAATCGCGCGTTGGTGCGGACACGCCCAAATTCGGTATCGGCCCGCGGCTGATCGTCATGCGGGAGCCAGGGTGGCGGTGTGGGCATACTCGCCGCGGCGGGCGTCCCGATTGGCTTTGGCCCGTTGCGCAATAGCTTGTTGGGCGCGGCCCGCATTCGTGTGCCGGCCGTCCCAGATGCTCAGGGCGGGTTGCTGGATCGCTCTGCCGTAGGAGAACGCCACCGGCCACGGCAAGAGTGGGCGGCCTGCGGCGTTGATGGCATTGAGCCGGGCCGTGGCCAGGTCGCCGGACTGGCCACCGGACAGGAACACGATCCCGGCGACAGCAGCGGGCACCGTCCGGCGCAGGCAGCAGATCGTGGCCTCGGCGACGGCCTCGACGGCCGGCTGGATCCGGCAGGTCAACGCGGGAAGAACCATGTTGGTTTTGAGCAGCATGCCCTCCAACAAGACACCTTGGGTGTGCAGCTGGGAGAAGACTTCCCGCAGAACATCTTCGGTGACCTGCCCGCATCGAGTGAGGGTGTGCTCGCCGGTCATGAGGACTTCGGGTTCCACAATGGGAACCAGGCCGGCTTCCTGACACAACGCCGCGTAGCGGGCCAGGGCGTGGGCGTTGGCCTGAACGCAGGCACGGCTCGGAACGCTCTCGCCGATGGTGAACACGGCCCGCCATTTGGCGAACCGCGCCCCCAACGCGGCGTACTCAGCGAGGCGTTCACCCAGCCCGTCGAGGCCCTCGGTCACTTTCTCTCCCGGGTGAGCGGCCAGCAGTTTGGCACCGAGGTCCACCTTGATGCCGGGCACGATCCCGGCCTCGACGAGGACGGTCGCGAATGCGCCACCGTCCGTGGTGTGTTGACGAATCGTCTCGTCGCACACGATGACACCGGTGATGCTGTCGCCGAGGCCGGGCGTGGTCACGATCAGTTCCCGATAGGCGCGGCGGTTGTACTCGGTCTGGGCGATCCCGAGCCGGGCGAATCGCTTGTTGCAGGTGGGAATTGACTCATCGATGGCGAGTAGGCCCTTGTCGCCGGCGACCAACGCGTTCGCAGCAGCTACCAGGCGCGGCAGGCCCGACGCAGCAATCGAGGTGGCCGGCACCCGGGCTGTCGATGTTGTCAAGGCGTGTGATTCCAGGTCCAGTCGCGGATCTCGGGCAGGTCTTGGCCGTGGGTGTTGATGTAGCGGGTGTGTTCGACGAGTTTGTCGGCCATGGTCTGTTTGAGGTAGTCGCCGGTGGCGCCGAGCTGCGGCAGGCGCTCGATGACGTCGCTGACGAGGTGGAAACGGTCGAGTTTGTTTTGGACTCGCATGTCGAAGGCGGTGGTGATGGTGCCTTCTTCGTTGTAGCCGCGGACGTGCAGATTGTGGTTGGTCCTGCGGTAGGTGAGGCGGTGGATCAGGGGGGGGTAGCCGTGGAAGGCGAGGATGATGTGTTTGTCGGTGGTGAACAGGGTGTCGTAGT
>PLSK01000168.1:0-1820 GCA_003165155.1 Mycobacterium sp.
GTATATTTCGGCACCGATACCCGTGTGGAGGCTTTGCTGATCGGTTCCGCGGCATCGGCCCTGCTGGTTCGGGATTGGCCCTCGCTGAACCGCGGGTGGTGTCTGATCCGGTCTCGGTGGGGGCGACGGGTCGCCCGCGCGCTGCCGGTCATCGGCCTGGCGGGCTTGGCGGCGGCGACGCACTACGCGACGGGCAGCGCCGGCGAGTTCCGCCACGGCCTGCTGATTGCGGTCGCGGTCGCGGCAGTGCTCGTGGTCGCCCCGGTGACATTGGAACAGCGCGGGGCGATCGCCCGCATCCTGGCGCTACCCCCACTGGTCTGGCTGGGCGCCATCTCTTACGGCGTCTATCTGTGGCACTGGCCAATCTTTCTGGCGCTCAGCGGCGAACACACCGGGTTGTCCGGGCTCTCGCTGTTCGCGGCTCGGTGCGGAGCCACGCTGGCAGTGGCGGCCGCATCATGGTGGCTGATCGAACAACCCATCCGGCGCTGGCGGCCGTCGGGGGTCCCGTTGTTGCCGCTGGCGGCGGCCACCGTAGCCAGTGCTGCCGCGGTGACATTGATGGTGATTCCGGTGAATACTGGACCCGGCTTACGAGAAACCGGTCTGCCGCCCGGCCTCTCGGCTGTCGCCGCGGTTTCGCCCTCGCCGCCCGGCAACAGCCACCCGAGACCGCGGGATCCGAAGCGGCCGTTCACCGTATCGGTATTCGGCGATTCGATCGGCTGGACCTGGATGCATTACCTTCCCCCGACGCCGGGGTTCTCCTTCCTCGACCACACCGTCGTCGGCTGCAGCCTGGTGCGGGGCACCCCGTATCGGTATATCGGCCAAACCCTTGAGCAGCGGCCCGAATGCGATACCTGGCCGAGCAGGTGGTCGACGCAGGTCAGCCAAGACCAGCCGGACGTCGCGCTGCTGGTTATCGGCCGCTGGGAGACCGTAGATCGGGTCAACGAGGGACAGTGGACCCATATCGGAGACCCGACTTTCGATGCATACCTCAACGCGGAACTCGAGCGGGCTCTGACTATCGCGGGTTCAACCGGGGTTCGAGTGGTGGTCGCCAGCGTGCCCTACAGCCGGGACGGCGAAAGGCCGGACGGTCGCCTATACCCTGAGGATCAACCGGATCGGGTCAACCAGTGGAACACCATGCTGCGCAACACGGTTGGCCACCACAGCGGCGCCCAGATTCTCGACCTGAACAAAAAGCTGTGCCCCGACGGCGTTTACACCGCCAAGGTCGACGGCATCAAAGTGCGCAGCGACGGTGTCCACCTCACGCCGGAGGGCGTGAAGTGGCTGACACCGTGGCTTGAGGAATCGCTGAAGTAGGACTCAATCGTTGGTGCGGCAGCTGATCTCCATGCTGTCGCTTTCTCGGGCGAGGAAGTTGAAGCTGATGTAGCCGTTGCCGGGGTTGCGCACGTAGTCCAGGTAGGGCTTCATGTCGGCGGCACTGGCGTTGTCGGCGATGACCAGTGCCCCGGTCGGCAGACGCGGTTCGAGCAGCTTGATCACCGGCAGGTACAGATCTTTCCAGCCGTCGAGCAGAACGAAATCGGCCGGCCCGTCCAAACCTTCGAGCGTGTTCAGTGCATCGCCTTCGAGAATGGTGATCACGTCATCGAGCGCGGTCTCGGCGAATGTCTTCTTTGCGGCGGCGATCTTGGTGGTACTGAGCTCGGTGGTTACCACCCGGCCGCTGCCGTTGTCGCGCACCGCCGCCGCCAAATGGACCGCGGAGATGCCGAAAGACATGCCGAATTCGACCACCGTCTTCGGTCGGGTCGCCCGGATCAGCGCGTACAGCA
>PLSK01000168.1:1871-4410 GCA_003165155.1 Mycobacterium sp.
CATACCAACGAGAATAGGCCGCAAAGATTGCCGGCCGGCTCGGATGCCGGCCACCCACGCCAAACGAATAACAGGTAAACGTTTGACGAACGGCGCGTGGCGGTGCAAGCTGGAGGATGCAAGCACCTCGGTAGGTGAGGCGTCTGCACGGACACAGGCCACTGACCCCGAACGTCGAGAGACGCCCCGGGTCAGGACAGCTCTTCCCGGACCCAAGGGTTGAGCCCAAGTGGCTTCNNGTCGTGCCTCTTCCGTACAGGTGAATATGGCGACACCCCCGTGTGTCCCGGCTGCGAGGAGGTGAGGGCGAGATGAGTGACCGTAGTCCAGGCGACAGTCCCCATCCCAAATCCGTCTTGTCCCGATCCGGTTCCGGCGTTCTTCCCGCCTGAGCTATCTGAATATTGTTCGGCCCGTGTGTTTCTCACGGGATCATAGTGGCTCATCCTCGGGGGTTTCTGGAAGATTCCCGATCGGGTCTCCCAAAAGGAGAAGATCATGGCTTTTGTTGTTACCAAACGCGTTAGCGGTTTTGAAATGGCGTTCGGGCGTGCGGCTCGGCGAGTGACCAGCAAGTTGAGCGCGCTGCGCATCCCGACTTCGGACGACCGAGCCGACCTTTACGTTTCGCGGATGCCAATCGGGGTGCTCGCGGCACCAGCGCACCAGCCAAACGGTCAATCGTCGGGCCGCTGACCGCCGATTACGGCGACCCGTTGGGCAGCAAAACGATTTTGCCGTGGGTGTGCCGCTTCTCGAGTTCTTCGTAGGCATCGGCGACCTGGTCCAACGGGTAGGTGGCCGCTACGTCGAAATCGACGGCGCCGGTGACGACCAGATCGGCGATCTCGGCGAGCACCTCCCGCGTCGACGCCTCGCCGCTGCCCTCGGTCTTCGCGCCGACTTCGCCCGCTTTTTGAAACGAGATGATGGTGTCTATCCGGTCGGGCGCTACGCCGAGATCCACGGCGAGCTGGACGTAGTCCGGGCCGAACAAGTCGATGAAAGCGTCGATGCTATCGGGAGCCGCTTCGCGTAGTCGCTTCGCCAGCCCGTCCCCGTAGGAGATCGGGGTGACGCCATGTTCGCGCAACCAGTCAGCGTTGTCTGGGCCTGCGATGCCAAGCACCGCCGCCTTGCGCAGTGCCAACAATTGGACGACGAGGCTGCCGACCCCGCCCGCGGCTGCCGATACGGCGACGGTCTCGCCCGATTGCGGCGCGACCGCGCGGACGGCGGCGTACGCCGTCGCACCGACCACGTACAACGAGCCCGCTACCTCCCAACTCAACTGGGCAGGTTTGCGGATCAGTTGATCCACCGGGACGGCGGTGTGGGTGGCGTGGCTCGATCTGCGGAAGCTGAATCCCAAAACTTCGTCGCCGACCGAGAACTCGCTGACACCGGGTCCCACCGCGGTAACGACGCCGGCCAGGTCGCTGCCCTCGCCGGACGGAAACGTGGCCGGGAACGCCTCGTGCATGGCCCCGCTCCGAATGCCGGCCTCGCCGGGATTGATGCCGGCGGCACGAACCTGCACCACCACCTCGCCCGGGCCAGCCGACGGCATCTCGATGTCCGCCACATACAACACTTCACGTCCGCCGTAGCGGTCGAACCGTACGGCGCGTGCCACCGGACCCGTCATGCGATCTCCTTAGCAGGTAGGCGAAGCTTTCACAGTGCAACGCGGGAGCGTGGGCGGCTTGTTCCGGTCAGCTTTTCGCAGTAGCGTCAGGCGCCGGCGGCTGGTGGACCTGATAGATCTCGAAGGAATGCCCGTGAAGCTTGCTCGCAAAACTCTTGTTAACTGGGCGGTTGCCGCCACTATCGTTGGTGGGATTGCCACCGGCTGCGGCAACGAGCACAAAGCCCCAATGTCGTCTTCGGCCGCTTTCTCGAATTCGCAACCCTCGGGTTACGGTGCGTTGCTGATCAAGCCGAGTGATATCGGCGGCGATTTCAACGCATCTCAGCCGCCGGTGCAGAATCCCAACGGCGCCGCGGGCGTTGAGGTGCTGTTCGCCAACCCCGATAACAGCCGCCGCATCGGGGATACCATCTCGATCTTTGCCGATCCGGCCGCGGCGGTGGCTGCACTCGACAACACCAAGAGCAGTTACGCGAGCAAGGTCACCGGTACCTGGCAGCCGGCCGCCGTCGGCTCCAACGGTTCAATGATTTCCGGCACGTCGCCGGACAAATCTCAGGCGATGACGGTGCTCTCGTTCGCCGAGGGCAAGGCGCTGGTCAAGCTGGAATTCGCTGGCGCGGCAAACGATCCGGTCGATCCTGGTGTGGCGACGGACATCGGCCGCAAGCAGGATGCCGCGATCAAGAACGGGTTGCCCAGCTAGCCGGCTTTCGCGCCCGCCGAACGTGAACTCACGGTGAGAATTTCGCTCAAATCTCACCGTGAGTTCACGTTCGGCGCATCGGGGAGTTTCCGCCCGGGCTCACGGGAAGGCGACCACGACCTTGTCTGCGGCGCCGGGCGTGCTGGCCAGTTCGAGCGCTTCGCCAACCTTGTCGAAGGGGA
>PLSK01000211.1:0-736 GCA_003165155.1 Mycobacterium sp.
TGGCGCTGTGCGCCCGTCGCACCGATCGGCTCGATGAGCTGAAAGCCGAACTTATACAACAGTATCCAACTATTAACATCGCAGTCGCCGCGCTGGACGTCAACGACCACGAGCAGGTGCCGAAGGTATTCGCCGAACTCAGCGATGAGCTCGGCGGCATCGACCGCGTCATCGTCAACGCCGGCATCGGCAAAGGCGCTCGGCTGGGCTCAGGCAAGCTGTGGGCCAACAAGGCGACCATCGAGACCAACCTGGTGGCCGGGTTGGTGCAGATCGAAACGGCCCTGGAGATGTTCACCAAGAGCGGTTCCGGGCACCTGGTGCTGATCTCGTCGGTACTCGGCTCCACCGGGGTGCCGGGCGTCAAAGCCTCTTACGCCGCAAGCAAAGCCGGAATCCGGTCGCTGGGCGAATCGCTGCGCGCCGAGTACCACACAGGCCCTATCAAGGTCTCGGTGATGGAGCCGGGCTACATCGAGTCGGAGATGACGGCCAACTCGAACAGCACGATGTTCATGGTGGACAACGAAACTGGCGTCAAGGCGCTCGTCGACGCGATCGAGCGCGAGCCGGGCCGGGCCGTGGTACCGCGGTGGCCGTGGGCGCCGCTGGTTCAGCTGCTGCGGGTGCTGCCGCCCCATTTGACCAAACGGTTCGCGTAAGGCCTTCAGCCCCCACCCGCGAGCGTGCGTGTCTGCACGCGACACGCCGTGCCAAAGCGTGCATTTGCGCGCGC
>PLSK01000211.1:747-6073 GCA_003165155.1 Mycobacterium sp.
TGGTCGAACGAGTCGATGCCCCAGATCACACCTGCGGTGAAAACCTGATGCTCGTAGAGGGCGATCAGCTGGCCCACCACCGACGGTGTGAGTCGGTCGGCCAGAATCGAAGTCGACGGCCGGTTGCCGGGCATCACCTTGTGCGGCACCACGTCGGCTGGGGTGCCTTCGGCGGCGATTTCTTCGGCGGTCTTGCCAAACGCCAGCACCTGGGTCTGGGCGAAGAAATTGCTCATCAACAAGTCGTGCATGCTGCCGGTGCCGTCGATGGTGGGCAGATCGTCGGTGGGCTGGCTGAACCCGATGAAATCGGCGGGCACCAACCGGGTGCCCTGATGCAGTAATTGGTAGAAGGCGTGCTGGCCGTTGGTTCCCGGTTCGCCCCAATAGACGTCACCGGTGTCGGTGGTTACCGGCGTGCCGTCGGCGCGGGTCGACTTGCCGTTGGATTCCATGGTCAGCTGCTGCAGGTAGGCCGCAAAACGCGACAAGTCGTTGGAATAGGGCAGCACAGCGCGCGATTGCGCGTTCATGAAGTTGGCGTACCACAGCCCGATCAGGCCGAGCAGCGCAGGCGCGTTGGACTCCAGCGGGGCGGTCTTGAAGTGTTGGTCAACGATGTGAAAACCGGACAGAAAATCGGCGAACGCTTCCCGTCCGATCACGGCCATTACTGATAGCCCGATCGCCGAGTCGACCGAGTAGCGCCCGCCGACCCAGTCCCAGAACCCGAACATGTTGTCGGTGTTGATGCCGAACTCGTCGACCAGGCGTTTGTTGGTCGAGACCGCCACGAAGTGCTTGGACACCGCGCCGTCGCCCAGCGCTTCGGTCAGCCAGCGGCGAGCGGCGGTCGCGTTGGTCAGCGTCTCCAAGGTGGTGAAAGTCTTGGAGGCAACGATGAAAAGCGTTGTGGCGGGTTCTAAATCGGCAAGCTTTGCGACCAGGTCGGCCGGGTCGACGTTGGAGACGAAGTGCGCCGAAATCCCGGCATCGGCATAGTGGCGCAGCGCCTGGTAGACCATCACGGGGCCCAGGTCTGAACCGCCGATGCCGATGTTGACGACGGTTTTGATCCGTTTCCCGGTGGCCCCGGTCCATTCGCCGTTGCGCAGTCGGTCGGTGAAGTCACCCATCGAGTCGAGCACCTCGTGCACGTCCGCCACGACGTCTTGGCCGTCGACGACCAGCTTGGCGTCCCGAGGCAGCCGCAGCGCAGTGTGCAGTACCGCGCGGTCCTCCGAGGTGTTGATGTGCACTCCGGAGAACATCTGATCGCGGCGGTCTTCGAGGTGGGCCGCCCGGGCAAGGTTGATCAGCAGTTTCAGCGTCTGGCGGGTTACGCGGTGTTTGCTGTAGTCGATGTACAAGTCGCCGACCGTCATAGTGAGTTCGCGGCCGCGATCGGGATCGTCATCGAAGAACTGACGTAAGTGGGTTTCGCCAATCTGTTGGTGATCCTTGCGCAGGGCGTCCCACGCCGGGGTGGCAGTGATGTCGGTGATCGTCGGCACGGAGGTCATGGCTCGACCCTAGTGTGGTGTGGTGCGCCGGAGCCACCTCTAGCGGGTAGCGGAATTCACCGCAACCAGGCAAATATTGGGGTTAGTGGCCGAGTCGGCCTCTGCCCAATCGCAACAACAGCATTGCCAGATCCTTACCCTCGGGACCCAGCTCGCTGTAGCGTTCGATGACCTTCATCTCCCGGCTGTGCACCAACCGGGTGCCACCGGAGGCCATTCGGACCTTGCCGATCGCCTGGGACACTTCGGCCCGCCGTTTTACCGCGGCAAGGATCGCGGCGTCCAACTGGTCGATCTCTAGGCGCAAGTCATCGATGTTTGCCGGCTGTTCGGTTTCGATCATCTGTGTGTTCATTTCTGCCAACTCCGCGTTCTCGTGATGTGGGGGTTCTGGTCTCATCCGATATCGGGCCTCACACAAGAGACGAGCCCCGAATCCGGAAGCGGACCGCGGGGCTCTGCGAAGCAGCTAGACCACGGGGACCGCTGGCCGGTACCCGTAGAAAAATCGCTGCGCGTTGAGCACCAATCGAGTGTGCCACCTAATGCCGCGCCGGTGCAAAATTGTCTGAGCTCGCATCCGGACCGGGTAACAGGCGTCGTCACCGGTCGGCGGTAGGTTTGCACAGACATGAGTGTGCACGCGACTGATACCAATCCCGAAGCAGACCAGCTGCTCGATGGCCTCAACCCACAGCAGCGCCAGGCGGTGGTGCACGAGGGTTCGCCGCTGCTGATCGTGGCCGGCGCCGGCTCGGGCAAGACGGCGGTGCTGACACGGCGGATCGCCTACTTGATCGCCGCCCGCGGTGTCGGGGTCGGCCAGGTGCTGGCCATCACCTTCACCAATAAGGCCGCCGCCGAGATGCGTGAACGCGTCGTGCGACTGGTTGGCAACCGGGCCCGCGCAATGTGGGTGTCGACGTTTCACTCGACCTGCGTGCGTATTTTGCGTAACCAGGCATCCCTGATCGATGGCCTGAACTCCAATTTCTCGATCTATGACGCCGACGATTCGCGTCGCCTGTTGCAGATGATCGGCCGCGACATGGGGCTCGACATCAAGCGGTACTCGCCGCGGCTGCTGTCCAACGCCATCTCCAACTTGAAAAACGAGCTGATCGACCCCGGCCAGGCTGTGGCCAGCCTGTCGGACGATTCCGATGACCTGGCGCACATCGTTGCCTCTGTGTACGGCGAATACCAGCGACGGCTGCGGACCGCCAACGCGCTGGATTTCGACGACCTGATCGGCGAAACCGTGGCCGTGCTGCAGGCCTTCCCGGAGATCGCCGGGTATTACCGGCGACGGTTCCGGTACGTCCTGGTCGACGAGTACCAGGACACCAACCACGCGCAGTACGTGCTGGTGCGGGAGTTGGTCGGTCGCGACGCCGGGGAATCATCGGAGGGTGATCCTGACGGGCCCCCGGCCGCGGAGTTGTGCGTCGTCGGCGACGCCGATCAGTCGATCTACGCATTCCGCGGTGCCACGATTCGCAACATCGAGGATTTCGAACGCGACTACCCGGACGCTAAAACGATTCTGTTGGAACAGAATTACCGTTCGACGCAAAACATCCTCTCGGCTGCTAACTCGGTGATCGCCCGCAACTCCGGACGACGCGAGAAGCGGCTGTGGACTGACGAGGGCGCGGGGGAGCTGATCGTCGGCTACGTCGCAGACAACGAGCACGACGAGGCCAGGTTCGTGGCCGAAGAGGTCGATGCGCTCGCCGACCGTGGCGACATCACCTACAACGATGTGGCGGTCTTCTACCGCACCAACAACTCGTCACGGTCGTTGGAAGAGGTGTTCATCCGGGCCGGGATTCCATACAAAGTCGTTGGGGGAGTGCGCTTTTACGAGCGCAAGGAGATTCGCGACATCGTCGCCTACCTGCGGGTGCTGGACAACCCTGGCGACGCGGTGAGCATGCGGCGCATCCTCAACACCCCGCGCCGTGGCATCGGTGATCGCGCGGAGGCTTGTGTGTCGGTGTACGCCGAGAACACCGGCTCCAGCTTCGCTATTGCGCTGCAGGCCGCGGCCGAAGGCAAAGTGCCGATGCTGAACAGCCGGGCGGAGAAGGCGATCGCGGCATTCGTCGAGCTGCTCGACGAACTGCGGGCACACCTCGATGACGACCTCGGTGACCTGGTCGAGTCGGTGCTGGAGCGCAGCGGATACCGCAGGGAGCTGGAATCTTCCACCGATCCGCAGGAATTGGCCCGGCTGGACAACCTCAACGAACTCGTCAGCGTGGCGCACGAATTCAGCACCGATCGGGCTAACGCTGCGGCGCTCGACGAGTCTGAGGACATCCCTCGCGGATTCGAAGCCGAAGATGTGCCGGACACCGGGGTGCTGGCGGCCTTCCTGGAAAGGGTGTCGCTAGTCGCCGACACAGACGAAATCCCGGAGAACACCGCCGGTGTGGTCACGCTGATGACCTTGCACACCGCGAAGGGTTTGGAGTTTCCGGTGGTGTTCGTCACCGGATGGGAGGACGGGATGTTCCCGCATATGCGGGCGTTGGACGATCCTTCCGAACTCTCCGAGGAACGGCGGCTGGCCTATGTCGGCATCACCCGGGCCCGTCAGCGGTTGTACCTGAGCAGGGCAATCGTCCGTTCTTCCTGGGGACAGCCGATGCTGAACCCGGAATCACGTTTCCTACGTGAGATACCGCAGGAGCTCATCGAGTGGCGGCGCACCGCCCCCGCGCCGTCGTTCAGTGCGCCCGTCACCGGTGCCGGCCGGTTCGGTACGCCACGCTCGTCGCCGTCCCGGTCGGGTGCGGGCAAGCGTCCGCTGCTGGTGCTGGCGCCTGGCGATCGGGTGACGCACGACAAGTACGGGCTGGGTCGGGTGGAGGAAGTCTCGGGCATCGGCGAATCGGCGATGTCGCTGATCGACTTCGGCAGCGCGGGCCGGGTGAAGCTGATGCACAATCACGCCCCGCTCAGCAAGCTGTAGCCTCCTTGCGCCGAGCGTGCGCCCACGGCGAAAAAATTGCGAAATCCCCGCCGTGAGAACACGTTCGGCGCGAAAGTGGCCGACGGGTCAGGCGTCCAGCCAGCGTTTCGTTTGCGGGTGCATCGCAAGCACCACACTGGCGACCGGCAGCACCCAAAGGGTGTACACGAGCCACGCGACATGCTCTGGTTGCGCGATGAACACGCTGGCGTAGGTCAGCAGCGCGACCACCGCGCCGGCCACGATGAGGTGGCGCCCGATAGACCGATGCTGCAGCAGCATGATCACGCCGGTGATGGCGGTCGTCGCAAAGACCAGGACGAGAAACGCGACCGCAACGCTGAACAGGCGATCAATACTCCAATAGCCGGTGACCAGAGCGGTGGCCACCACCGAGGTGGCCCACCCGCTGACGATGGTGACGGCGCAGGCGGCGACGGCCGTTCGGCTACTTGACTCAGACGCCGGTGCATCCGGCAGCTGTATCTGCGGGGCCGCGTGCGTGGCGTCCTGCGTGTCCGACGCGTGGCGGGGCATTTGGGTGGTCTTGGTATCGGCGATCGTGGGCAACGGGCCGGTCGGTGCCCGCCGGATGATCCGCGTCCGTGATTCGGCCGGTGGCTCGGTGGACTCAGGCGGGTCTGCGGCTGGAGCGGGGTCGTCCGGCGCGGTCATTGGATCAACCGGAGTAGTTGCCGACGAACAGTCCCCGCGTGGCCAGCCACGGCACGGGGTCAATGCGTTCGGTGCCGCCCAGTAGCACCTCGAAATGCAGGTGCGGGCCGGTGGAATTGCCGCGGTTGCCTATGGTGGCGATCTGGTC
>PLSK01000211.1:6131-36760 GCA_003165155.1 Mycobacterium sp.
CCGATCGAGTTGGCGAGGTCGATACCGGCGTGCAGCACACCCCAGCGGTACCCGAAATTCGAGGTAAAAATGCCCTTCGTCGGCATGACGAAGAGGGGCTGCTGAAGTCGCGCCTCACGCTGAGCCCGATCGTTGGCGAACGCCAACCCCTTGGCGAACTCCTCGTTGTGCACCGCCACCAGCGCCGCGGGTTGGACGGTGATCACCTGGGCGCCGCGAGTGGCGTTGTCGCCCGCCGAGCCGGTGAGCGCCGACGCGTTGGCTGTCAGCACTGTTTCGCTCGTAGGGGCCGCGACATGAGTGGTCGCGGTGTGGGCCGCCGCTGCTGCCGCGCCGGCTGCCATCGCCGAGATCAGCAGGCGTCCCTTGGCGGCACTGGTCGGTTCCTTGCGGTGCTGCCCGCCGCCGCGGACCACAGCGATGACATCAGTGATCTGCGTATCGCGGCGGGGTTGAGCGTGGGGCTGCGCGGTCACCCGGGGTATCACCTCGGTGACGGCATCCGCCAGCCACAGCGCTGCCAGATTGTCGATCTCGTCCAGATCGTCGAGCTCGGGAGCCAGCAGCACTTGCGCTTCGTTGTCGAAAGTCGAGTCGTTGCTGAAGTCCAGTTCATCGAGGTCACCGGAGTCATGGAGATCGTCCAGGTCGGCGAAATCGAAGCCGTCGAGCGGGAGGATTTCGGTGACTTCGCTACGGTTTTCGTCCAGCCAGCGACCCCGGTTCACGCGAGCTGCTTCTACCGCGGAGGAGCGGCGAACTAAACGGTGCTGGGACAAGCTGAAACGTCCTCGCTTCGTGACCAAAACGTTATCTGGACCTTGAGACGGTATCCGTTGACAGACGAAGCTGGCAACCTAAGCGCCTTAAACTCGCCGATATTGTGACTCGCGTCACGTTGTGCGCTGATTGACATCCGGTGACCTCTGCCACATCGGTGGGATGCGACGTTAGCAGCAATTCGGGGTGTGGATACAGTTCCACCGTGCGAGTGGCCGACTCCGGCTGCTCCCATCCCGAAACCTCCCGACAGGCCTTGCAGTAAGCCGAGCGAAGACAGTGAGCCCATGGACCTTTTCGAATACCAAGCCAAAGAATTGTTCGCCAAACACCACGTGCCCACCACGCCTGGTCGGGTGACCGACACCGCTGAGGGCGCGAGGGAAATCGCCACCGAGATCGGCGCCCCGGTGATGGTCAAGGCGCAGGTCAAGGTCGGCGGGCGCGGCAAAGCGGGTGGCGTCAAATACGCGGCCACCCCCGAAGACGCCTACGAGCACGCCAAGAACATCCTCGGCCTGGACATCAAGGGCCACGTCGTCAAGAAGCTGCTGGTCGCTGAGGCCAGCGACATCGCCGAGGAGTACTACATCTCCTTCCTGCTCGACCGGGCCAATCGCACCTACCTGGCGATGTGCTCGGTAGAGGGCGGCGTGGAGATCGAAGAGGTGGCCGCCACCAAGCCTGACCGGCTCGCCAAGGTGCCGGTGAACGCCGTCAAGGGCGTCGATCTGGCGACCGCGCGTTCCATCGCCGAGCAGGGCCACTTGCCGGCAGAGGTGCTGGACGCCGCCGCGGTCACCATCTCCAAGCTGTGGGAGGTTTTCGTCGCCGAGGACGCCACCCTGGTCGAGGTCAACCCGCTGGTGCGTACCCCCTCACTCGGTGAGGACGACCCAGGCCGCATTCTGGCGCTGGACGGCAAGGTGACGCTGGACGCCAATGCGGACTTCCGTCAGCCGGGTCACGCTGAGTTCGAGGACCGCGACGCCACCGACCCGCTGGAGCTCAAGGCCAAGCAACACGACCTCAACTACGTCAAGCTCGATGGCCAGGTCGGCATCATCGGTAACGGCGCGGGCCTGGTCATGTCGACGCTCGACGTCGTCGCCTACGCGGGTGAGAAGCATGGCGGGGTCAAGCCGGCCAACTTCCTGGACATCGGCGGTGGCGCGTCGGCCGAGGTGATGGCCGCGGGCCTGGACGTCATCCTGGGCGACAAGCAGGTGAAGAGCGTGTTCGTCAACGTGTTCGGTGGCATCACGTCGTGCGACGCGGTCGCCAACGGAATCGTGAGCGCGCTCAAGATCCTTGGTGCCGAGGCCAACAAGCCGCTCGTGGTCCGGCTCGACGGCAACAACGTCGAGGAAGGCCGTCGCATCCTGGCCGAAGCCAGCCACCCGCTGGTGATCCAAGCCGAGACCATGGACGCCGGCGCCGACAAAGCCGCCGAGCTGGCCAACAAGTAACCGAAGGATCAATGACCCATGTCTATTTTCCTGAACAAGAATTCCAAGGTCATCGTCCAGGGCATCACCGGCGGCGAGGGCACCAAGCACACCGCGCTCATGCTGAAGGCCGGCACTCAGCTGGTCGGCGGCGTTAACGCTCGCAAGGCCGGCACCACCGTGTCGCACAAGGACGCCGGCGGCAAAGACATTGAGCTGCCGGTGTTCGGCACCGTTGCCGAGGCGATGAAGGAGACCGGCGCCGACGTGTCCGTCGTCTTCGTGCCACCGAAATTCGCCAAGGATGCGATCATCGAGGCCGTCGACGCCGAGATCCCGCTTCTGGTGGTCATCACCGAGGGAATCCCGGTGCAGGACAGTGCATATGCGTGGGCCTACAACGTCAACAACGGACAGAAGACGCGCATCATCGGGCCGAACTGTCCCGGCATCATCACCCCGGGTGAGGCGCTTGCCGGCATCACCCCTGCCAACATCAGCGGCACCGGTCCCGTCGGCCTGGTGTCCAAGTCGGGCACGCTGACTTACCAGATGATGTTCGAGCTGCGCGATTTTGGCTTCTCGACCGCCATCGGCATCGGCGGCGACCCGGTGATCGGCACCACTCACATCGACGCCATCGAGGCGTTCGAGAAGGATCCCGACACCAAGATCATCGTGATGATCGGTGAGATTGGCGGTGACGCCGAGGAGCGTGCGGCCGACTACATCAAGGCCAACGTGTCCAAGCCGGTCGTCGGTTATGTCGCGGGATTCACTGCGCCCGAGGGCAAGACGATGGGCCACGCGGGTGCCATCGTGTCCGGCTCTTCGGGCACCGCGGAGGCCAAGAAGGAAGCCCTGGAGGCCGCCGGAGTCAAGGTCGGTAAGACGCCGTCGGCGACCGCGGCGCTGGCCCGGGAGATCCTGAAGAGCCTGTAACGGTCTCGCGCAACTGGGGCGCGGCAATTCAGCCGTTCAATCCTGGCGAGCCAGGTACGCCGAGCAACAGGCCGCCGGTGCCGCCGTTGTGACCGGGTGCGCCGGACCCGCCGTTGCCGCCATGGCCCCATAGCAGCCCGCGGCCTGGCCGTTGGCGCCGGTTCCTGCGGCGGCGCTGGCACCGTTGCCGATCAGCGGCCGGTCCAGAAGCGCCTAGGTGGGTGCGTTGATGAGGTTGAGCAGTTCTTGCTGCAGGGTCTGCAGCGGTGTGGCGTTGGCAGCCTCGGCCGCCGCGTACTGCCCCGCGCCGACATTCATGAGTTGCACAAACTGGTTATGGAAAGCCGCCGCCTGCGCGCTGAGCGCCTGATACGCCTGGGCGTGCGCCCCGAATAGGGCGGCGACCGCCTCCGATACCTCGTCGGTGCCCGCGGCCAGCACGCCCGCCGTGGGGGCCAAGGCCGCCGAGTTGGCCTCGCTGATCGTCGAACCCAGGTTCGCTAGATCCGAAGCCGCCGCCTGCACAAACGCCGGCGCCGCAACGACAAACGACATCTGAGACCTCCCAGGTTGATGCAGCTATCAGATGCGCATCGTAGCGCGATTAGGGAGGGTTGCGAGGGGTTTCCGCAGCACTTGCGGTGCCCCGGATTTGGCCCTGATCGCGGTCTGCGGTAGATAGTGAGGCTATGAATTTGGATTCGCGTACGCCGGTCGTCGTCGGTGTCGGACAGGCGGCGGAGCGTATCGATGACGCCAACTACCGGGGGATGTCTGCCGTGGAGGTGGCCGCCGCCGCTGCCCGGGCCGCGCTCGACGACTGTGGTGCCCATATTGCGGCGGCCGCAGCCGCCATCGACACGGTGGCCGGTGTCCGGCAATTCGAGATCACCGGGGTGATCAAAGCTCCGCTGGGGCGGTCGAACAACTACCCCCGATCCGTGGCCAACCGGATCGGCGCCACGCCCACTCGCGCCATCCTCGAGATCGTCGGCGGCCAGGGGCCGCAGCACCTGATCAGCGAACTGGCCGCCGAGATCGCCGCGGGGCGCTCGGAAGCCGCGATGATCTTCGGCTCGGATACGACGTCGACTTTGCGCCACTTCGCGCAGGGCTCCGAAGGCCTAGCCAAGCCTGATTTCACCGAGACCGTCGACGGTGACCTGGAAGACCGCGGCCAGGGCATGGAGAATCTCGTCTCGCGGTACACCGTCAGCCACGGTTTGACCAGTGCGCCAATCCAATACGCGCTGCTGGAGAATGCCCGACGGGCTGGGACCGGGCTTGGCCCGACTGCGTATCGACGGCAGATGGGTGAGCTCTTCGCGCCGTTCACCAAGATCGCGGCCAAGAATCCGTTCGCCGCCGCGCCGGTGGAACGCACCGTCGACGAACTGATCACCGTGACCGAGCGCAATCGGATGATCTCGGAGCCCTACCCGCGGCTGATGGTCGCCCGTGACCAGGTGAACCAGGGCGCGGCCGCGCTGCTGATGTCCGTTGAGGCGGCGCGGCGGCTGGGGGTGCCCGAGGAGAACTGGGTGTACCTGCACGGGCACGCCGACATGGAAGAACAGTCGCTGCTGACGCGCCCGGATCTCGGGCATTCCCCGGCGGCCGTGATGGCGGTGCGCGAGGCGCTGGCCATGGCCGGCATCGGCATCGACGACATCGCCACCTTCGATCTGTACAGCTGCTTCCCGGTGCCGGTGTTCAACATTTGCGACGGCATGGGACTCGCGACCGATGATCCGCGCGGCCTGACCATGACGGGCGGGCTGCCGTTCTTCGGCGGCGCCGGCAACAACTACTCGATGCACGCCGTCGCGGAAACGGTCGCCCAGATGCGAAGTGCATCAGGGCAGTTCGGTCTTGTCAGCGCCAACGGCGGCATCCTGAGCAAGCACTCGGTGGGCATCTACTCCAGCACTCCGGCGGAATGGAAGCCGGATCGCAGCGCGCGGCTGCAGGCGCAGGTCGCCGGCTGGCCCACCGAACCGGTGACCGAGAACGCCGACGGAGACGCCACCATTGAGACCTACACCGTCCGCCGCGACGGCGGGCAGCCGCTGGGGATCATCATCGGCCGGTTGGTTGCCGACGACAGCCGGTTTCTGGCAACCACAGAAGACGACGAGTTGACCGCGCTGCTGATCGAGGGCGAGCCCCTCGGACGGAAGGTGCGAGTGCAATCCTTCGACTACGGCAACCGCTGCGCTCTCCGCTGAGGTTCGCCTGTTGCGGCGCTCATTTCGCGACACATAATCTACGCACACGACACGCGGGGCGGCCGCCCAAATTTATGTCTCGGCGCTGGCCGGGGCCGCGCTCAGACGAGACTCGCCAGCTTGCCGGCCAGCCGCTCCACGTAGGCGGCGATCTCGTCCTCGGGCCGGTCCGGCAGGCCGAACAGCACTTCAGTCACCCCGAGTTCGGCCCACTTCGCCAGCTTCTCGGGCACAGGCTTGAAGTCCAGGGCCACGATCTGCGGAGCGCCGTCGCGTCCGGCGGCGGCCCAGATGTCCTGCAATAACTTCACCGGCTCGTCGATATCGAAGTCGCGAGGGGTGGTGATCCAGCCGTCGGCGCTGCGCGCGATCCACTTGAAGTTCTTCTCGTTGCCCGCGGCGCCCACCAGCACCGGAACGTGTGACTGCACCGGCTTGGGCCAGGCCCAGCTGGGACCGAACTTGACGAACTCGCCGTCGTAGGCGGCTTCCTCCTGCGTCCACAACGCCCGCATCGCTTCGATGTACTCGCGCAACATGGTGCGGCGCCGCCCCGGCGGCACGTTGTGGTCGGCGAGCTCGTCGGTGTTCCACCCGAAACCGACGCCCAGGCTGACCCGGCCACCGGACAGGTGGTCCAGGGTCGCGATGCTTTTCGCCAGGGTGATCGGATCGTGTTCCACGGGCAGCGCCACCGCGGTGGACAGCCGGACCCGTGACGTCACCGCGCACGCCGCGCCCAGGCTCACCCACGGGTCCAGGGTCCGCATGTAGCGATCGTCCGGCAGCGATTCGTCACCCGTCGTCGGGTGGGCGGCCTCGCGCTTAACCGGTATATGGGTGTGCTCTGGCACGTAGAACGTCGTGAAGCCGTGGTCGTCGGCAAGCTTGGCGGCTGCCGCCGGGGAGATGCCACGGTCGCTGGTGAAAAGCACAAGCCCGTAATCCATGGACAGAATTAGAACGTGTTCTACCTAAGATCGGCAAGCTGCCCGGCGAGTAGGCGATCTCGCCAGCGACCCGCGATGCGGATCGGCGCTGGTTGGGGCGCCGACCTCGTCGTTCCGGCACGGGCACACAAACGTGCGCTAGCGTGGTTCTTCGATCGCGCCGCAACGCAAGCGCTGCCCAGTATCCCGGCAGCAACAGGAGGAGTCATGACCTACTCGCCCGGTAGTCCCGGATATCCACCAGCGCAGCCTGGCGGTTCCTACCCAGGCGCCACACCCTCGTTCGCAAAAACCGAAGACGCCGAAAGCAAGCTTCCGAGTTACCTGAATGCCGCGGTGGTGGTCCTCGGAGTGGCGGTATACCTGCTGAATTTCGGCCCGATATTTGCCACCAGCCCCGACCTCAATGCCCCAGCCATTTTCGCCCACGATGGCGGCTTCGGGGTCGACGCTGCGGCGCTGGCCGCGATAGTCGCCGGCTTGGGACTCTTGCCCAATGCGAAGAAGAGGGTGGGGTTAGTCGCGGCGGTCGCGTTGCTGGGTGCGTTGATGATCATTTCGAAGACGGTCAACTTGCCCGGCGGCTACGTAATCGGCTGGGCGGTGTGGCCGCTGCTGGCTTGCAGCGTGCTCCAGGCGGCCGCCGCCGCCACCGCGATTCTGCTGGATGCCGGCGTGATCACGGCGCCGACCCCGAGGCCCAAATACGACCCGTACGCGCAGTATGGCCAGTACGGGCAATACGGACAGTACGGCGCGCAGCAGCCCGGGTACTACGGTCAGCCGAGTGGCCAACACGCAGCACACCAGTCGCACAACCAACGGCAACCCCCCGGTTACGGGTCGCAGTACGGCGGTTATCCCTCGAGCCAGAGCCCGACGCAGGCCGCGATCCCAACCCCAGCGAGCGGTGGATTCAATGCCCATGCGGCCGAGCAGGACGGGCCAAACACGCCACCCACCGGTTTCCCCAGCTTCAGCCCCCCGCCTCATGCCGACGCCGGTGCGCGGTCGGCGGGCAACTCGGGTCCGGTCAACTACTCAAACCCGACCGGGGGCCAGCCGTCCGCCGACCACGGTGAGCAGCCCTCGTCACCCGCTGGGCCGGCGCCGGACTAACCGCGCACTCTCGCGCCTAGCTGGGCACGTGCGCCAAGAGTGACACGGGTGGAGGACGACCAGGCAGCGGGTGCTCGCCAGGCGCGCGACCTAGTCAGGGTCGCGTTCGGCCCTGCGGTGGTGTCACTGGGCATCGTCGCCGCGATCACGCTGCTCCAATTGCTGATCGCCAACAGCGACATGACCGGTGCGTTGGGCGCCATCGCCAGTATCTGGCTCGGTATCCACGACGTACCGATCTCGATCGGTGGTCATGAATTGGGCGTAATGCCGCTGCTGCCAGTCCTTTTGATGATTTGGGGTACAGCGCGCAGCACCGCGTGGGCCACCTCGCCGCGGTCGTCGTGGCTGGTCGTCCGCTGGGTTGTCGCGTCGGCGCTGGGCGGCCCGTTGCTGATGACGGCGATCGCGCTGGCCGTCATCCATGACGCGTCGTCGGTAATCACCGAGCTGGAGACACCAAACGCCCTGCGCGCGTTCACCAGCGTGNNGTCGGTGCCGCTTTCGGTGTCTGGTCCCGGATCGGACGACAGGCCTTGGCAGTGTCGCCGCTGCCCAATTGGCTGGGTGATTCACTGCGTGCCGCGGCGGCTGGCGTCCTGGCACTGCTCGGGCTCTCCGGCCTGGTGACCGCTGGTTCCCTGGTCGTGCACTGGTCGACAATGCAAGACCTCTATGGCATCACCGATTCGATATTCGGCCAATTCAGTCTCACCGTGCTGTCGGTGCTCTACACGCCCAACGTCATCGTCGGCACCGCGGCGGTCGCGGTGGGGTCCAGCGCGCATGTCGGCTTCGCGACGTTCAGTTCTTTCACCGTCTTCGGCGGCGATATCCCGGCAATCCCGGTGCTGGCCGCGTCCCCGACGCCGCCGCTCGGGCCGGCGTGGGTCGCGCTACTCATCGTCGGCGCGTCGTCCGGCGTGGTGGTCGGCCAACAGTGTGCCCGTCGTCCGCTGCCGCTGGTTCCGGCGGTGGGCAAGCTGCTGTCCGCCGCCGCCGCAGGGGCTGTGGCCATGTCATTGCTTGCGCTTGGCGGGGGTGGTCGGCTGGGCAACTTCGGCGACGTCGGCGTCGACCAGGGCGCCTTGCTCATCGGGGTGTTCTTCTGGTTTGCCGTCGTTGGCTGGGTCACGGTGGTAATGACCGGTGGGATCAGGCGCCGCCTCCGGCGCCCCAAGCCCAGGCGCGCGCCCGCCCCACCGGCCGAAGAGGTCATTGAAGAACTAGCGGAACCAGCGGATGCTGTTGACCTTCTCGCCGAGCCGGCCGATCATGATCCGCCCGGCGACGACGACGTTGTCATCGAGCACGGCCTGCCGGGTGATGACGGTGATGACGGTGATGACGGTGATGCCAGTGATGTCGCCGTTGTGGACGTCGCCCCGGATGACGAGTCCGCCCCGCCCGCTGCGCGCGACGTCGAGGATTAGGCTCGGCCACCGACGCGGACCGGCGCCCGCGCCAGTAGGCTCGCCGATGTGCAAGAACCGCTCCGTGTGCCCCCGAGTGCGCCGGCTCGGCTCGTCGTGCTGGCATCGGGCACGGGCTCGCTGCTGAGATCACTGATCGACGCCGCGGTCGGTGACTACCCGGCGCGGGTAGTGGCCGTCGGCTTAGATCGCGAGTGTGGGGCCAGCGAGGTCGCCGCGGCGGCCGCACTGCCGACGTTCACCGTCCGCCTCGCCGACCACCCCGACCGTGCCGCGTGGGACGCCGCGATCACTGACGCTACCGCTGCGCACTCGCCCGATCTGATCGTCTCCGCGGGGTTTATGAAAATTCTTGGACCACAATTTCTTTCACGATTCTGCGGACGTACTCTCAACACCCATCCGGCGCTACTGCCGGCATTCGCGGGTGCGCACGCAGTCCCCGATGCGCTGGCCTACGGCGTGAAGGTCACCGGTTCTACGGTGCACTTGGTTGACGCCGGCATGGACACCGGGCCGATTTTGGCGCAGCAAGCCGTTCCCGTGCTCGACGGCGACGACGACGAGACACTGCACGAACGCATCAAAGTCATCGAACGCCGGATGTTGGTGGACGTGGTGGCCGCGATCGCGACTGGCGGCGTCACGTGGATCGGAAGAAAAGCGACGATCGGACGAAAGTCGACGATCGATGAAAGGCGGCCATAGATGAGCACCGACGACGCCAAAAGGCCGATTCGCCGCGCGTTGATCAGCGTGTACGACAAGACCGGTCTGATAGATCTCGCCCAGGGCCTGAGTGCTGCCGGCGTCGAGATCGTCTCAACTGGCTCGACGGCGAAGACCATTGCCGACAAAGGGATTCCGGTGACACCGGTGGAGGAGCTGACCGGCTTCCCGGAGGTGCTCGACGGCCGGGTCAAGACACTGCACCCACGAGTACATGCCGGCCTGCTGGCTGACCTGCGCAAACCGGAGCATGCCGCGGCGCTCGAGGAACTCGGAATCGCGGCGTTCGAACTGGTTGTGGTCAACCTGTATCCTTTCAGCCAGACCGTCGAATCCGGTGCGGGCGTTGACGAATGCGTCGAGCAGATCGACATCGGCGGCCCTTCGATGGTCCGGGCCGCCGCCAAGAACCATCCCAGCGTGGCGGTGGTCACCGACCCGCTCGGGTACGACGGAGTGTTGGCCGCGGTGCGTGACGGCGGATTCACCCTCACCGACCGCAAAAGGCTGGCGTCCCTGGCATTTCAGCACACCGCCGAGTACGACGTCGCCGTCGCGACCTGGATGGAGTCGACGCTTTCGCCCGAGCATCCGCCCACCGCGTTTCCCAGGTGGTTCGGCAGCAGCTGGCGCCGCACGGCGATGCTGCGCTACGGCGAGAACCCACATCAGCAGGCCGCACTTTACAGCGACCCCGCCGCTTGGCCCGGCCTGGCACAGGCTGAGCAGTTGCACGGAAAAGAGATGTCCTACAACAACTTCACCGACGCCGACGCGGCCTGGCGGGCCGCATTCGACCACGAAGAGAAGTGCGTGGCAATTATCAAGCATGCCAACCCGTGCGGGATCGCCATCTCGTCGGTTTCGGTCGCGGACGCACATCGCAAGGCCCACGAATGCGATCCAATGAGCGCTTTCGGCGGAGTTATCGCGGCGAACACCGCGGTCAGTGTCGAGATGGCCGAGTATGTGAGCACCATCTTCACCGAAGTGATAATCGCGCCCTCGTACGAGCCAGGCGCCGTGGATGCGCTGACCCGTAAGAAGAACATCCGGGTGCTGGTGGCCTCAGAGCCGCTGACCGGTGGCGCCGACCTTCGTCCCATCAGCGGCGGACTGCTCATTCAGCAACGCGACGAGCTGGATGCGCACGGTGACAATCCGGCGAACTGGACGCTGGCGACCGGGTCACCGGCCGACCCGGCCACATTGACCGACTTGGTCTTCGCGTGGCGCTCGTGTCGCGCGGTCAAGTCGAATGCGATCGTAATTGCCGCCGACGGTGCGACCGTCGGCGTCGGGATGGGGCAAGTCAACCGGGTCGACGCCGCCCGGCTGGCCGTCGAACGCGGCGGCGACCGGGTCCGTGGTGCGGTCGCAGCCTCCGATGCGTTCTTCCCCTTCCCGGATGGATTGGAGACGCTGACAGGCGCGGGAGTAAAGGCGATCGTGCACCCCGGGGGCTCGGTGCGCGATGACGAGGTGACCGCGGCGGCGGCGAAAGCCGGCGTCACCGTGTACCTGACTGGAGCCCGCCATTTCGCCCACTAGGGCCCCGGTCGGCGCACGGGCCGGAGCGAGCATTCAAATCTCGTCCTTGCTGGCGGGTCGCGAACAAGAATAGGGTTCGAATTAGGTACGCCGATGGGCGTCGTACCTAATTCGAGAGGAATGAGATGCGCTCTATCACGAAACGAACAGTGGCATTTACCGCTGCGGTTGCGGGATTTGCTCTGATCGGCTCCGGATGCCACGCGACGAAAGCCAACGATACAGCAAGTTCAGCGGCAAGCTCAGCCGCGTCCGCGATGTCGTCGGCGGCGTCGTCCGCTACATCCGCAGTCAGTAGTGCGGTCGCGGGGGCGGTGACAACCATCCCGGGTGCCAACGGCACGCCTTACACGGTGGAGGGACCCATTCTCGCGAAGTTCCAGTCTCTGACCGACGCTCAAAAGAAGGATCTGGGCGCACCGTTCGACAACGAGAAGAAGACCTTGAACGGCACTGGTTCCTACCAACAGTTCGACGGCGGGGTGCTCATTTACAAGACGGGCGGCCCGGTTTACTTCGTTTGGGGCAAGATCCGCGACGCGTGGAATGCGGTGCAGGCCTCGCAGGGCAAGCTGGGTTACCCGACCGCTGACGAGCAGATTCTGCCCGACGGTTCTTTCAAGTCGACGTTCGAGCACGGCACGGTCACGTGGAAAACAGGGGATCCGGACGCCACTGTCACCATGAACTAATCGGTCTTAGCGTCCACCGTTCCGGTGGGCTCAAAAGTCCTCTACCGAAGGTCGGGCAATCGATTTAGATTGCCCGACCTTCGCGTCGGTGGGCCGCCAGCTGTTGTGTTCTGAGTGGTCGGTGGTTGTCGGTGGTGTGCTGTAGCAACAGATATGTGAATCTGGCGTTGAGGACGGGCGGGCTGGGTGATGGCTAGGTTCGAGATTCCCGATGGCTGGTGTGTGCAGGCGTTTCGGTTCACGTTGGACCCGACCGAGGATCAAGCTAGGTCGCTGGCCAGGCATTTCGGTGCCCGCCGCAAGGCATACAACTGGACGGTGGCCACTCTGAAAGCCGACATCGAAGCGTGGCACACGACCGGGGTAGAGACCGCGAAGCCGTCACTGCAAGCGCTGCGGAAACGCTGGAACACCGTCAAGGACGAGGTGTGTGTCAACGCTGGGACCGGTGCGGTGTGGTGGCGCGAATGTTCGAAGGAGGCCTACACCGATGGCATCACCGGCGCGGTGAACGCCTACTGGAACTGGCAGAGCGCCCGTGCCGGGAGGCGCGCGGGGAGACGGGTCGGGTTCCCGCGGTTCAAACGCAAAGGCCGCGACCACGATCGGGTGTGTTTTAGCACCGGGGCGATGCGGGTCGAGCCCGACCGCCGCCACCTCACGCTGCCGGTGATCGGCACGGTCCGCACGCAGGAGAACACCCGGCGCCTCGAGCGGCTGATCCGGGCCGGGCGGGCGCGGGTGCTGGCGATTTCGGTTCGCCGCAATGGCACACGGGTGGATGCGAGTGTTCGGGTGCTGGTTGGCCGCCCGCAGCGACCGAATGTGGCCCAGCCCGGTTCCCGGGTGGGCGTTGACGTCGGGGTGCGACGGTTGGCGACGGTGGCCACGGCGGAGGGCACGGTGATCGAGACGGTGCCTAACCCGCGCCCGTTGGAGAGCGCGCTGCGCGAGTTGCGGCATGTTTCGCGTGCCCGGTCGCGCTGTGTGACAGGTTCCCGGCGTTACCGGGAGCGCACCACTGAACTGTCCCGGGTGTATCGCCGGGTCAATGATGTCCGCACTCATCACTTGCATGTCCTGACAACACGGTTGGCTAAAACTCACGGCCGGATCGTGGTGGAAGGTTTGGACGCTCCGGGGATGTTGCGGCAAAAGGGGCTACCCGGGGCCCGCGCGAGGCGGCGCGGACTTTCGGATGCGGCCTTGGGTACGCCGCGCCGGCACCTGTCTTATAAGACCGGCTGGTACGGGTCGGCGCTGGTGGTTGCGGACCGCTGGTTCCCGTCGTCGAAGACCTGCCACGCCTGTGGGCATGTGCAGGACATCGGCTGGGCCCAACAATGGCAGTGCGACGCATGTTCGGCAGCGCATCAGCGTGATGACAACGCCGCGATCAACCTCGCACGTTACGAGGAACCCGTTAGCGTCGTCGGCCCAGTTGGGGCCGCCGTCAAGCGTGGAGCCGACCGTAAGACCGGACCTCGTCCGGCGGGTGGCCATGAAGCGCGGAAGGGACCCAGCCAACCAGCTGGGGAACAACCCCGAGATGGGGTGCGAGTCGCGTGATCACTAAAGATCACTCACTCGCAACGGAGGACGCAGTGCCGTATCGGCGCCGCCGTCGTAGCGTGGAGTGGTGACATCACCGAGCAATCTGCCCCGCACCGTAGGCGAACTGCGTGCCGCCGGTCATCGTGAACGGGGAGTCAAGCAGGAAATCCGGGAGAATCTGCTGACCGCGCTGGCGGATGGCGCTGAGGTCTGGCCCGGCATCCTGGGATTCGACGACACCGTGTTGCCCCAGCTGGAGCGGGCCTTGATTGCCGGCCACGACTTCGTCCTCCTTGGCGAACGCGGCCAGGGCAAAACGCGCCTGCTGCGGGCTTTGATCGGCCTGCTCGACGAGTGGACGCCGGTGATCGGTGGTGCTGAACTGGGCGACCACCCCTACACGCCGATCACGCCGGAGTCGATCCGGCGGGCCGCCACACTCGGCGACGATCTGCCCGTGGAGTGGAAGCACCGCAGCGAGCGCTACACCGAGAAGCTCGCCACCCCCGACACCAGCGTCGCCGACCTGGTCGGTGACATCGACCCGATCAAGGTCGCCGAAGGCCGCAGCCTCGGGGATCCCGAGACCATCGCGTACGGACTCATCCCGCGCGCGCACCGTGGCATCGTAGCGATCAACGAACTGCCCGACCTCGCCGAGCGCATCCAGGTGTCGATGCTCAACGTCATGGAGGAGCGCGACATCCAGGTCCGCGGTTACACGCTGCGCCTGCCGCTGGACGTGTTGGTGGTCGCTAGCGCCAACCCAGAGGACTACACCAACCGTGGCCGGATCATCACTCCGCTCAAAGACCGCTTTGGCGCGGAGATCCGCACCCATTACCCGCTGGAACTTGAGGCGGAGATGGGAGTCATCGCCCAGGAAGCCCACCTGAGCGCGCAGGTGCCGGAGTACCTGATGCAGGTGATCGCGCAGTTTGCCCGGTACCTGCGGGAGTCCAACTCGGTCGATCAGCGTTCTGGGGTGTCGGCGCGGTTTGCGATCGCGGCGGCGGAGACCGTCGCGGCGTCCGCCCGGCACCGCGGAGCGGTGCTGGGAGAAACGGACCCGGTGGCCCGGGTGGTCGACCTGAGCACGGTGATCGATGTGCTGCGCGGCAAGCTGGAATTCGAGTCCGGTGAGGAAGGCCGCGAACAGGCGGTGCTCGAGCACCTGCTGCGCCGCGCTACCGCGGATACCGCGTCCAGAGTGCTCGGCGGTATCGACGTGGGCTCCTTGGTGTCCGCCGTTGAAAGCGGTTCCGCGGTGACGACCGGCGAAAAGGTGTCGGCCAAGGATGTACTGGCAGCGGTTCCAGGATTGCCAGTTGTGGACAAAATCGCGACCAAACTCAACGCCGAGTCCGAGGGCGAACGCGCGGCAGCGCTGGAATTGGCGCTGGAGGCGTTGTACCTGGCCAAGCGGATCGACAAGGTATCCGGGGAAGGCCAAACCGTCTATGGCTAAACCGGTTAAAGGGCACGCTTCGCGATACTCGGCGTACACCGGCGGACCCGATCCACTGGCTCCGCCGGTGGACCTGCGCGAGGCGCTCGAGCAGATCGGGCAGGACGTCATGGCGGGCACCTCGCCGCGGCGCGCCCTGTCCGAGCTGTTGCGGCGCGGTACGGAGAACATGCCCGGGGCTGACCGATTGGCGGCTGAGGCGAATCGGCGCCGACGGGATTTGTTGCGCCGCAACAATTTAGACGGAACCTTGCAGGAGATCAAGAAACTGCTCGACGAGGCTGTGCTCGCCGAACGTAAGGCGCTGGCCCGTGCGCTGGACGACGACGCGCGTTTTGGCGAACTGCAGCTCGGGGCCCTTCCGTCATCGCCGGCCAAGGCCGTCCAGGAGCTGTCCGACTACAACTGGCGCAGCACGGAAGCCCGCGAAAAGTATGAGCAGATCAAGGATTTGCTCGGCCGCGAGATGCTGGACCAACGTTTTTCCGGCATGAAGCAAGCGCTTGAGGGTGCCACCGATGAGGATCGCCAGCGCGTCAACGAGATGCTGGACGATCTCAATGGGCTGCTCGACAAGCACGCCCGAGGCGAGGACACCCAGCAGGACTTTCAAGACTTTATGGACAAGCACGGCGAGTTCTTTCCGGAGAACCCGAGCAATGTCGACGAGCTGCTGGACTCGCTGGCCAAGCGGGCCGCCGCCGCCCAGCGCTTCCGCAATAGCCTGAACCCGGACCAGCGCGCGGAGCTGGATGCGTTGGCGGAGCAGGCGTTTGGATCTCCGTCGCTGATGCAGGCGTTGAATAAGCTGGACGGGCATTTGCAGGCAGCGCGCCCGGGTGAAGACTGGACTGGCTCTGAGCAGTTCTCCGGCGACAATCCGATGGGCATGGGCGAGGGCGCCCAGGCTTTGTCCGACATCGCCGAGCTGGAGCAGCTGGCCGAGCAGCTGTCGCAGAGCTATCCGGGCGCGACCATGGATGACGTCGACCTCGATGCGCTGGCCCGCCAGCTTGGTGACCAAGCCGCCATCGACGCCCGAACGCTCGCCGAATTGGAACGCGCACTGGTCAATCAGGGTTTCCTGGATCGTGGTTCCGACGGCCAGTGGCGACTGTCGCCCAAGGCGACGCGCCAGCTCGGTGAGGCGGCGTTACGCGATGTGGCGCAACAGCTTGCAGGCCGTCGGGGCGAGCGTGATCATCGGCGTGCGGGGGCGGCTGGCGAGTTGACCGGTGCGACTCGACCCTGGCAGTTCGGTGATACCGAGCCGTGGAACATCTCCCGTACGCTGACCAACGCGGTGCTGCGGCAAGCCGGAACGGCGACCTCGAAGGGTGGCGTTGGTCCGCTCCGGATAACCGTGGACGACGTCGAGATTTCCGAGACCGAGACGCGCACCCAGTCTGCCGTGGCACTGTTGGTGGATACCTCGTTTTCGATGGTGATGGAGAATCGCTGGCTGCCGATGAAGCAGACGGCGCTCGCTCTCAATCACCTGGTGAGTACCCGGTTCCGGTCGGATGCCTTGGAGATCATCGCGTTTGGTCGTTACGCGCGCACGGTGACGGCCGCTGAGCTGACGGGTCTGGAGGGTGTCTACGAGCAGGGCACCAACCTGCATCACGCGCTGGCACTGGCAGGACGGCACTTGCGCCGACACCCCAACGCGCAGCCCGTCGTGCTGGTGGTGACCGACGGTGAACCCACCGCGCACCTCGAGGATTTTGACGGTGAGGGTTCGAGTGTCTTCTTTGATTACCCGCCGCATCCGCGGACCATCGCTCACACCGTGCGCGGTTTCGATGAGATGGGGCGACTGGGTGCGCAGGTGACGATTTTCCGGTTGGGCAGTGACCCCGGCCTGGCCCGGTTTATCGATCAGGTGGCGCGGCGGGTCGAGGGGCGTGTCGTGGTGCCTGATCTCGACGGGCTGGGTGCGGCCGTGGTAGGCGACTATCTGCGGTCGCGGCGTCGTCGCTAGCGTCCGGATTCATCGCGCCGGCGGGCGATTCACAGTTTCTGGAGCCCGCGCAGGATCTTGAAGAACGGCGCGACGGACGTGATGCTTTTCCGCAGGTTCGGCTGCAGGTGGCTGACATTGCTGGCAACCAGATAACGCACTCCGTGGTCTCGCCATTCAGCAGCGTGATCGATGACCTCGTCGGGCGTCCCGGTGAGAAGCACCTGTTTGAGCATCGCCACTGGGACGTTTCTGATGTAGGACAGCACCGTCTGCTCGTCTAGGGTTTGCGGGATTAGGTCCTGGGCGCCGGAGAAGTCATGTCCAAGCGGATGTTGCACGCCGTGGCTGGCCCACACCTGGCCCGGAATGATGAGCGCGATGGCTTTTGCGGCATCTGAGTTCAGGGTCTGCTCGACGTCGTCGCGGCTTCGCCCGGTGAAGACAAAAATCGAGAGTGCCGGGATGATCGAACTAGGGTCTCGCCCGGCGTTGGATGCCGCTGTTTGCACTGCTTCAAGACCGGCTGCGTAGTCCTTGGGTCCCGAAATCAGCCCGGGGAACCAGGCGTCGGCGTAGCGCCCGGTGGCTCGCAGCATGCGCGGCCCCTTCGCAGCGATCCATATCTCGGGCCATTTGCCACGGTAGGGCGGCAGGTCGAACATCGCGTTACGCAATGGGAAGTACGGCGACTCACGCGAGACGAGTTCGCCACCGGAGTCCCACAGTGCACGGATCGTGGCGACCGCCTCTTCGAAGCGCGCCACGGGCTTGGTCCAGTCCACCCCGTAGGGTTCATTGCCCTCCCGCTCTCCGACGCCGATGCCGAGAATGGTCCGGCCGCGGCTGATTAAGTGCAACGTGGCCGCGGCCTGCGCGGTGACCGCCGGATGACGTCGATTGGCATCTGTAACCCCGACACCAAGCCGCAGACGTGCAAAGCGGTTGCGGGAGGCAAGATGTCCGAGCATCGTCCACGGTTCGAGTTGGGCGTCGACCTTTGGGGCGAATTTGGCGGCACCGAGGTAGCCCGACGTGGCGATCGAGCGTGGGTACAGCGAATTCAGGTGGTCGGCTACCCAGTAGGAGTCGGCACCGCTGGCCGTGGCCATCGCAACCTGGGCTCGCGGGAGCGCGGTTGGGGAATATCGTAAATTGAGGATCTGAGCGCTGAGGCCGACTCGGAACTGGCTCACCAACGTCGCCTTTCGCAGCAGTTGAAGCAGCATGGCGGTCCGAGCCCGGCCGCGGCCGGTCACCAGCTTGCCACCGCTGCTTGGTCTTGGCTAGGCAGTGGTCAGCCCACGCCCGCGGCATAGCGTGGAACGGTGGGTGGTTTGCTGCCGCGACGACCTGCTGGACGCGGTCGTACGAACAGACGTTTATGATCGGGCAGTCATCTCGACAGAGGTGTCGCGGACAGAAAGTTAGCCGGGGGTATCGGGCAGTTCATAACTGTTTCACAGCAACTGAGGCCGCCGAAGAGGCTCCGCTGCGGCTACGCTGAGCGAAATGCCAGAACCTTACGCGCAGTTGAACATCGGGAGTGCGATGACGGGGGCACCGTTCACTTCCCTGACGGAGCATGGTGGGGTGCCGCAGGGCGCGTGCCCTTTTGGCGGCGGCATTCTGTGGACCGGGGAAAGAATGCCAGAGCCGACTGACGAAGCTGTGCGTGGGCGGATGAGTTCTGCTGCCGGTTTTCCGGTGGTTGCAGCGGTGCGGCGCGATGCGCGGCTTGCGCGAACCTATGGGCCCTCCGTTGTGCGGGGGCTGACACTCCGGGTCACCCAGACGACCCGGTCGAGACTGGTCAACAGGCATGACCCAAAGCACGTGCAGATCACCGACTTTGACCCGTTGGACCCCGCGGTGGCCGCCGATCCATATCCCCATTACCGCATGTTGTTAGCCGGCGAGCGGGTGCATTACAACCGCAAGCGCGATTTTTACATTTTGAGTCGATACGCCGACGTCCGCGACGCCGCCCGAAACGCTGACGTGTTGCGCAGCGCCCGCGGAGTCACCTTTTCGCGGCTGTGCTTGCCATTTCTCCCCACGTCGGATCCGCCCGAGCACACCCGGATGCGCAAACAGTTGCTGCCGGGTTTCGCCCGTGGCGCCTTGGAGTCCTGGCGTCCGACGGTCGACCTACTCGCCCGAGAGTTGGTCACGGGCCTATTAACCCAGCCGTCCGCCGACATCGTCTCCACGGTGGCCGCACCGATGCCGATGCGCACCATCTCCCACATTCTCGGCGTAGCGGAGTCCGATCAAGACGCGTTCTGTCACTGGTCCAAACAGGTGGTTCGAATCACCGACGTCAACCTGTCGCCGTCCGGAATGTTTTCGCTTGGTCGGAGCTTTAACGGATTTCGACGTTTGTATGCATTTTTCACCGAAAGGTTGCGCGACGGGGGGTTACTGGGGGAGCAGACCGTTCTTCGGAGACTCGTCGCGGGCGCCGAGCATGGCCGGCTCAGCGACGAGGAATTATTCTTCTTCGCCCTGTTGCTGTTGGTCGCGGGTTACGAGACGACCGAGAACCTGCTCAGCACCTTGTTCCTTACGGTGGCGCAGTGGCCAGACCAGCTCAGACTTCTTGCACAGAGACCGGAGCTGATCCCGTCGGCGATCGAGGAACAGCTCCGATTTGCGTCTCCAATCCAAAATATTTGCCGCACAACGCGCGTCGACTATACCGTCGGCCGAGCCGTTATCCCGGCGGGCTCCCTCGTGCTGCTGGCGTGGGGTGCGGCCAACCGCGACCCACGTCAATACGATGATCCGGATACCTTCCGTGCCGACCGCAACCCGACCGGGCATGTCGCGTTCGGCTCCGGCATCCATTTGTGCCCCGGAGCTCAGCTGGCACGGATGGAGGGCCAGGCGGTGCTGCGCCAGATCGTCGAAAACATCGACCAGATCGAAGTGCTCGAGCCGCCGAGGTGGTCGACCAACGCGAACCTTCGCGGTCTGACCCGGTTACGGGCCGCGGCGACGCCGCGAGCTGACTTGGGTGGTGTTTTTGCCGCATCCGAGACCGCATAGGGGTCAGAAGGAAGGTGCGATGCGGGCGCCACGTTCCTCGTCCTTGTTTTCGTGGTGGCACGAGTGGGCGGCGCCGCTGTGGATCGGTTGCAACTTCTCCGCCTGGATGCGCCTGCTGATCCGTAACCGGTTCGCCGTGCACTGGAGCCGCTGGCACTTCGCGGTCATTTACACGTTTCTCAGTGTGGCGCACTCCTTTTTGGGATTCATGCAGAAAGTCATCTTCGGCAGGCGGGTGGCCGATACCGTGATCGCCGACGCGCCGATATTCATCGTCGGACACTGGCGCACCGGCACCACCCTGCTGCACGAACTATTGACGCTCGACGAACGCCACACAAGTCCTACCAGCTACGAATGCCTTGTGCCGCATCATTTTTTGCTGACCGAGTGGCTTGCACCATGGATGGGATTCTTGGTGTCAAAGCACCGGGCCATGGACAACATGGAGTTGAGCTTGGAGCACCCGCAGGAAGACGAATTCGTGTTGTGCATGCTGGGGCAGCCCTCGCCGTATCTGACCATCGCGTTCCCGAACCGACCACAGCAGGATCTGCGCTATCTGGATTTGGAGGAGCTCACGCCGCGGGAATTAGCAGCGTGGAAGCAGACGTTTTTCCGATTCGTCCAGCAGGTGTACTTCCGCCGCAGGAGGCGGGTGGTCCTCAAGAACCCGCCGCACAGCTTCCGGATCAAGGTGCTGTTAGACCTATTTCCGCAGGCGAAGTTCATCCACATCGTCAGAGATCCCTATGTCGTCTACCCGTCGACCATTCATCTTCGACAGTCGCTATATCGCAAACACGGCTTGCAGCGGCCGACATTCGCCGGATTGGACGAACAGGTTCTGTCTACCTATCTCGATCTGTATCGAAAGTTGGACGAAGGGCGCAAAGTTGTTGATCCGTCCAGCTTTTACGAATTGCGCTATGAGGATCTGATCGCTGATCCGGAAGTGCAGCTGCGTCGACTCTACGAGCACTTGGGGCTGGGTGACTTTGAGCAGTACCGGCCGCGGCTTCGGAAATACCTCGCCGAGCATGCCCAATACGAAACGAACACCTACGAGCTGACGGACGAACAGCGCGCGATCGTCACGGAGCGCTGGGGCGAAGTCATTGACCACTACAGTTACGGTCAAGCACCCGCGGCGGGTTGATCGTCTGCTACGAGCGCGGACTGCGGGCTTTGCGTTTTATGCTCACACCGCCCCACAGGGAAAAGCCGCGGATTTTCACCTTGGGCGCGCCGGGCGTGCCGTTGCCCAGGATCTCGCGGTCGAAGCCGCCCATCACACCGTGGCCGTCGATCTCGACGTTGACCTCAGGCGGCAGCAGGATGTTCTGGCCACCCATGATCGACACCGCGCGGATTTCCACTTCAGTGGAGGTGAAGTCCGCGTAGCGCAGATCCAGCACACCGCTGCCGCAGAAGGTGAACGTGGTCAGCTTCTTCGGCACATTCCAGCGGCCGCGGCGCTCGAATCCGCTCAGCATTGCCAGCAACAGCGTGGACGGCGCCGGATTGGTTTTTCCGCCCCTGCGCGGGCTTATCGGCGCATCCGGCAGGTCCTCCCGGAGTTCATCCAACTCCTGGTAGGTGGTTGCCGCATATGCCTTGGTGAGCCGGTCTTCGTAGTCGTTGAGCTGCAGGCGGCCCTGCTCAACCGCGTAGGCCAGCAACTGCGCAACCTGTATGCGATCGGTGTCCGCCGCACGAGGTGCTTCGTCGCGCGCGTCCTTCGCGTCGCGTTGCGCTGAGTTGCTCATCACACACGAGCGTACGACGTCCAGTTGTTGCTGCAAGCGGGTTGGCCGAACTGCAACATTTCCTGCGGCGTTGGGGATCGCTCAATCCCCGGTGGTGGCCCAGCTGGGCGGCCGTTTTTGCAAAAATGCAAGCATGCCCTCGCGGGCTTGGTCGGACACGAATAGCCGGGCCGACTCTTCGGTGAGCCGTTCGGCGTCGCGGTCGAATCCTTCGAGCACCGCTGCTGTCGTCAGCGCCTTGGACGCCGCGAGCCCCTGGGGTGAACCGCGGCCCACATCGGCGACCAGCGCCGCCACGGCGGCGTCTACGTCGTCGGCTGCCGTCGTGATCAATCCGATTTCCGCGGCTCGACCGGCATCGAACGTCTCGCCGGTCAGGTAGTAGCGGGCGGCGGCGCGCGGCGTCATTTTCGGCAGCAGCGTCAGCGAGATGATCGCCGGTGCGACGCCGATCCGCGCCTCAGTCAACGCGAAGGTGCTGCGCGGACCCGCCACCGCGATATCGCACGCACCGACCAGTCCCAAGCCGCCGGCGCGGACGTGGCCGTTGACCGCGGCGATCACTGGCAGCGGCGATTCGACGATGGCGCGCAGCAGCGCGGTCATTTCCCGGGCCCGCGCCACCGCCATGTCGAATGGGCTGTCATCGCCCGCCGCCGAAGACTGGGACAGGTCCGCGCCAGCGCAGAAGGTACCGCCGGTATGCCCGAGCACCACCGCCCGCACCGCCGGATCGGCTGCGGCGTCATGCAGCCCCTGGTGCAGCTGGCTGACGAGCGCGCCGGAAAGCGCGTTTCGATTATGCGGAGAGTTCAACGTCAGCCGGGCGAGCGGCCCTCCGGATTCGGCCGGCCCGGTGTATTCGACGAGCGTGTTCATCAAGTAAGGCTTCAGTAGCTTCGAGGCAGACCCAGCGATGTCTGCGCGACGAAGTTCAGCACCATCTCTCGGCTGACCGGCGCGATGCGGCCCAGCCGGGCCGATGCCAGCATGGCGGCGACACCGTACTCTTTGGTCAGCCCGTTTCCGCCTAGCGACTGCACCGCCTGGTCGACCGATCGTGTCGCCGCTTCGGCCGCAGCGTATTTGGCCATGTTGGCGGCTTCGGCCGCACCCACGTCGTCGCCACTGTCATAGAGCGACGCGGCCTTCTGCATCATCAACTTGGCGAGTTCGACCTCGATGTGGCACTGCGCCAACGGATGTGACAGGCCTTGGTGTGCGCCGATCGGGGTGGACCAGACCTGGCGGGTCTTGACATAGTCGACGGCCTTTTCCAGCGCGTGCCGTCCCAAGCCGACCGAGCTGGCCGCGCCCATGATGCGCTCGGGGTTCAGGCCCGCGAAAAGCTGCGCGATGGCGGCATCTTCGGCGCCGACCAGCGCATCGGAAGGCAGCCGGACATCGTCGAGGAAAACCTGGAACTGACTCTCGGGGCTGATGATCTCCATCTCGATCCGGGTGTAGGTGAAGCCGGGCGCATCGGTGGGTACCACGAACAGCGCCGGGCGCAGCTTGCCGGTCTTGGCCTCCTCGCTCCGTGCCACCACCAGCACCGCCTGCGCCTGGTCGATACCCGAGATATAGACCTTCTGGCCCTTGAGGATCCAGTCGCTGCCGTCCCGACGGGCGGTGGTGGTGATCTTGTGCGAGTTCGAACCGGCGTCCGGCTCGGTGATCGCGAAAGCCATGGTCAAAGAGCCGTCGGCGATGCCAGGAATCCAGCGTTTCTTCTGCTCCTCGGTGCCGAACTTGCTGATGATGGTGCCGTTGATGGCCGGCGATACCACCATCAGCAACAATGCGCTACCCGCGGCCGCCATCTCCTCCATCACCAGCGACAGCTCGTACATTCCGGCGCCGCCACCGCCGTACTCCTCGGGCAGGTTCACCCCTAGGAAACCGAGCTTGCCCGCCTCGGACCACAATTCGGTGGTGTGCTCGTGTGCACGCGCCTTTTTCAGGTAATACTCGCCGCCGTAGTTCGACGCCCAGGCGGACACGGCCTTGCGCAGGGCCTGACGGTCCTCGTTTTCGATGAAGCTGGTTTCGGTCATTCCGGATCTCTTTCTGATTCAGGCGTTTCTACGCGCGCCAGGACTGCACCGACTTCGACCTGTTGGCCGGTGTCGACGTTGAGCTGGGTAAGCACGCCATCGGCCGGCGCGGTGATGGTGTGTTCCATCTTCATTGCCTCCAGCCAGATCAACGGCTGGCCGGCCGCGACGGTGTCGCCGACCGCGGCGCCGAGCCGGATGACGTTGCCGGGCATTGGGGCCACCAACGATCCCGGTTCGAAGGCCGAACCCGGCTCGGGGAAGCGTGGCAGCGCGACCAGGTGAACGGGACCGCGCGCCGAATCGGCATAGATGTCCTGATCGTCGGCGCCGTATCGGGCGACGGCGAAGCTGCAGGCCACCCCGTTGCTGTCAGCGAGCACCACCTCGTTCGCCGAGGCCGAGACGAGCTGTACCGACCCGGCGGGATCGTGGCCGGGCAGCGTCAATCCGGTCCTGGTGAACTGGTATTCGACGCGGTGCTCGGTGTCGGTGTCGTCGCGGTAGGTCTTGACCTGACAGCCCGACGCCAGGTTGCGCCAGCCACTGGGGATCGCCCCGCATACCGTCGCAGTGGCTCGGTTGTGCGCGGCGTCCGCCAGCGCCGCAGCGATCGCCGACAATCGAACGGTGGCGGCATCGGCCAGCGGCGCGGCCAGTTCGGTCAGACCGTGAGTGTCGAAAAACGCCGTATCCATGGCTCCGTCGAGGAACGCCGGATGCCGCAACACATTCACCAGTAGCTCCCGGTTGGTGCGCACCCCGTGCACGCGTGCGCGCGCCAGCGCGTCGGCGAGCACCAACGCTGCTTGCCGACGCGTTGGCGCATACGAGATGACCTTGGCGAGCATCGGGTCGTAGTGGATCGACACCACCGATCCGTCGAGGATCCCGGAATCCAGCCGGATTCCGGTCCGCTGCCCCAGCGTGGCAAATTGCGTCCGAACAGCCGGCACGTCGATGGTGTACACCGGACCGGCTTGCGGCTGCCAGCCGCTTGCGGGGTCCTCGGCGTAGAGCCGGGCTTCGATCGAATGCCCGGTGGCGCCGGGTGGTTCGGCATCGAGTCGATCGCCGTCGGCGATGGAAAGTTGTAGCTCGACGAGGTCCAGTCCGGTGGTCTCTTCGGTGACCGGGTGCTCAACCTGCAGCCGGGTGTTCATCTCGAGGAAATAGAACTCGCCGTCATCATCGGCGAGGAACTCGACCGTGCCGGCGCCCGTGTAGCCGATCGCGCTTGCGGCCAGTCGGGCGGCGTCGAAGAGCTTGGCCCGCATGCCCGGTGTGCGTTCCACCAGGGGCGCCGGTGCTTCTTCGATGACCTTCTGATGGCGGCGCTGAATGGAGCATTCCCGCTCACCGACGGCCCACACGGTCCCGTGGGAGTCGGCCAGCACCTGAACCTCGATGTGATGCCCGGTGGGCAGGTAGCGCTCGCAGAACACGGTCGGGTCGCCGAATGCGGACTGCGCTTCGCGGCGGGCGGCGGCGACTTCGTCGGGCAGCGATGCCAATTCGCGGACCACCCGCATGCCGCGACCGCCGCCGCCTGCGGAAGCCTTGACCAGAACCGGCAGCTGCGCTTCGGTGACCGTATCGGGGTCGAGTTCATCGAGCACCGGCACACCGGCGGCGGACATGAGCTTCTTGGCCTCGATCTTGGAGCCCATAGCCCGCACCGCGTCCACTGGCGGCCCGATCCAAATCAGCCCGGCGTCCTGTACCGCGGAAGCGAAGTCAGCGTTCTCCGAAAGGAATCCGTAACCAGGGTGCAGCGCGTCGGCGCCGGCGGCGCGGGCCGCCGCGATGATGGCCTTAGCGTTGAGGTAGTCGCGGATGTTCGGCAGCCGCACGCGGGCGTCGGCCTCGCCGACGTGGGGCGCGGAGGCGTCCGGGTCGGTGTAGACGGCGACGGTGCCCACACCCAGCCGGCGGCAGGTGGCGAACACCCGCCGCGCGATCTCGCCGCGGTTGGCTACCAGAACTCTCGTGATTGGCATCGATGTCACATCCGGAAGACGCCGAAGTTAGACGTCCCCTTGATCGGGCCATTAGCAATGGCGGACAAACACATTCCCAGTACGGTTCGGGTGTCGCGCGGGTCGATCACTCCGTCGTCGTAGAGCATCCCGGACAGCACCATGGGCAGCGATTCGGCTTCGATTTGGCCCTCTACGGCGGCTCGCATGGAAGCATCAGTGGCGTCGTCGACTTGCTGCCCGCGGGCTTCGGCGGCGGCCCGGCTCACGATGGACAGCACGCCCGCCAGCTGGGCGCCGCCCATCACCGCGGATTTGGCGCTGGGCCACGCGAACAGGAAGCGAGGGTCGTAGGCGCGCCCACACATGCCGTAGTGACCGGCGCCGTACGAGGCGCCGATTAGCAGTGAGATGTGCGGGACGGCGGAGTTGGACACTGCGTTGATCATCATCGAGCCGTGTTTGATCATCCCGCCCTCCTCGTAGTCCTTGCCCACCATGTAGCCGGTGGTGTTGTGCAAGAACAACAGTGGAGTGTCGGAGCGGTTGGCCAGCTGGATGAACTGGGTCGCCTTCTGCGACTCCTCGCTGAACAGGACGCCTCGCGCGTTGGCCAGAATGCCGAGCGGATAGCCGTGCAAGCGGGCCCAGCCCGTCACCAGTGATGACCCGTACATCGGCTTGAACTCGTCGAAGTCGGAACCATCGACGATGCGGGCGATCACCTCGCGCGGGTCGAATGGGATGCGCAGATCGGGTGGCACGATGCCGATCAGCTCCTCGGCGTCGAACAGCGGCTCGGTGACCGGCGCCGGCGCGGGTCCCTGCTTGACCCAGTTCAGCCGCGCCACGATGCGGCGCCCGATCCGCAGCGCGTCAAGCTCGTCGACAGCGAAGTAGTCGGCTAAACCCGATATGCGGGCATGCATTTCGGCGCCGCCCAGGGATTCGTCGTCGGACTCCTCGCCGGTGGCCATCTTGACCAGCGGAGGACCGGCCAGAAATACCTTCGAACGCTCTTTGATCATTACCACGTGATCGGAGAGCCCCGGAATGTAGGCGCCGCCCGCGGTGGAGTTGCCGAACACCAGCGCGATGGTCGGGATGCCGGCGGCCGAGAGCCGGGTCAGGTCGCGGAACATCTGACCGCCAGGGACGAAGATTTCTTTCTGGGTGGGCAGGTCCGCCCCGCCGGATTCCACCAGCGAAATGACGGGAAGCCGGTTCTGCAAGGCGATCTGGTTGGCCCGCAGTATCTTCCGCAATGTCCACGGGTTGCTGGTGCCGCCCTTGACCGTCGGGTCGTTGGCGACGATCAGGCATTCGACACCGCAGACCACGCCGATGCCGGTGACCGCGCTGGCGCCGATCGTAAAAGCGCTGCCCCAGGCCGCGAGAGGGCTGAGCTCCAGGAAAGGGGAGTCCGGGTCGACGAGGAGCTCGATGCGTTCCCGCGCGGTCAGCTTGCCGCGGGCGTGGTGACGCTCGACGTACTTGGCGCCACCGCCGGCGAGCGCTTTGGCGAACTCGGCGTTGATCTCATCGAGCTTGGCCTCGGTCGCTGACGCCGCCGCGGAATACGCGTCGGCCTTTGGATCGAGTGTGGATTGCAGTGCGGTCATGCTTGGAATCCCAGGGTTTTGGCGGCCAATGAGGTGAGAATTTCGGTGGTTCCCCCGCCGATGCCAAGGATCCGCATGTCCCGGTACTGGCGTTCGACTTCTGATTCGGCCATGTAGCCCATTCCACCGAATAGCTGGACTGCTTGGTTGGCGACCCATTCACCGGCCTCGACCGCGGTGTTCTTGGCGAAGCACACCGGCGCGATCAGGTTTGTTTCCCCCGCCAGTTGGCGCTCGACCACGTTGCGCGAATAGACCCGGGCAACGTCGATGCGTCGGGCCATCTCGGCCAGCGTGTTCTGCACCGACTGGCGCGATATCAGCGGGCGGCCGAACGTCTCCCGGTCACGGCACCACTGCACGGTCAAATCCAGGCACCGCTGTGCGCTCGAATATGCCTGTGCGGCAAGGCCGACCCGCTCCGCCACGAATGCCTGGGCAATCTGCGCGAATCCGCTGTTCTCGGCGCCGACGAGATTCGCCGCGGGCACGCGCGCGTCGGCGTACGACAGCTCCGCGGTGTCTGAGGACCGCCAGCCCATCTTGTCCAGCTTGCGGCTGACCGCAAAGCCGGGCGTGCCCTTCTCGACCACCAGCAACGAAACCCCCGCGGCGCCAGGGCCACCCGTGCGCACAGCGGTGACGACGTAGTCGGCGCGGACGCCGGAGGTGATGTAGGTCTTCGCGCCGTTGACCACGTAGTGATCACCGTCCAAGACGGCGGTGGTACGCAGGTGCCCGACATCCGAGCCGCCGCCGGGCTCGGTGATGGCCAGGGCGCCGATCTTGTCGCCGGCCAGCGTCGGGCGGACAAACGTGTCGATCAGCCGCACATCGCCTGACGCGATCATGTGCGGCACGGCGATGCCGCAGGTGAACAGTGACGCGAAGACGCCCCCGGGTGCGCCGGCCTGGTGTATCTCTTCACAGATGACCACCGCGTCGGCGCCGTCTCCGCCACCGCCGCCGACCGATTCGGGCAGACCCGCGCCCAGCAGGCCGGCCGCGCCGGCGCGCCGGTGCAGGTCGCGCGGCAAGTCGCCGCTGCGCTCCCACTCGTCGGCGTTGGGCAGGATCTCGCGTTCTGCGAACGACCGCACCGTCTTCCGCAGCTGTTCGCGCTCCGGCGTAGTCCAGATGTTCACGGTGTCGTCCAAAGATCCATAAGAAGACTTTCCGGGATGTGGTAGTAGCGACTGCGCAGCCATTCACCCAGGCCCTTGGCCTGCGGATCGAATCGTGCTTGGTAGGCNNTCAATGTGTTGGCCAGCCAGCGCCACTGTTCCTCGGTGCGAACCCACACCCCGACGTTGGCCGATCCGCCTTTGTCGCCGCTGCGCGCGCCGGCGATCCGGCCCAGCGCGACCCGTTGGGTTGGGCCAGCCGGGAGCGGCTCGGGCAGGGGCGGAGGGTCGGCGGATGCCAGTTCTAAAGTTTCGGTGGCGCAGGGGATCTGGCTGCGGCCGCCGTCGGCGTGCACCGCGGTGTGCGGCACCAGGTTCGCGTCGACATAACCGGGGGTGAACACCCCGTAGACCTGACCTTCGCCCGGCGGGGCGGTCACATGGAAGCCTGGATAACTGGCGAGTGCCAATTCCACCGCGGCCGAGGAGAACTGGCGGCCCACGTTGGCGGGGTCGGGGTCGCGGACGACGCAGCGCAGCATCGCGCTGGCCGCCTCTTCGGTGTCGGCATCGTTGTGATCGGTGCGGGTCAGAGACCACTGCAGCTCGGCGGGCTTGACGGTGAGCCCGGCTTCGAGCTGCCGGCGCACCAGGTCGGCCTTGGCCTCGATATCTAGCCCGGTCAATACAAACGTCATGGCATTGCGGAATCCGCCGATGCTGTTCAGCGATACCTTTAACGTGGGGGGCGGCGGTTCGCCGATCACACCGCTGATGCGCACCCGGTCGGCACCGTCAGCCGACAGCTCCACGGAATCCATCCGGGCTGTGACGTCCGGGTTGGCGTAGCGGGCGCCGGTGATTTCGTAGAGCAGCTGAGCGGTGACGGTGTCGACGCTGACGAGGCCACCGGTGCCGGGGTGCTTGGTGATCACCGACGAGCCGTCGGCATTGACCTCGGCCAGCGGGAAGCCCGCGTAAGACAGGTCGGGAACCTCGGTGAAGAACGAGTAGTTGCCGCCGGTGGCCTGGGTGCCGCATTCGATCACGTGGCCGGCGACCACGGCGCCCGCGAGCTCGTTGTACTGGGTGCGACCCCAGCCGAAATGTGCGGCTGCCGCCCCGACGATCACCGAGGCGTCGGTGACCCGGCCGGTGACGACGACGTCGGCTCCGTTCTTGAGGCAGTCGACGATGCCCCAGGCGCCCAGGTAGGCATTGGCCGTCAGCGGTGTCCCGAGCCCTAGTTCCGCCGCGCGCGGCTGTAGGTCGTCGCCTTCCACATGGGCGACCCGGGCCGCGATGCCCAGGCGTTCGGCCAAGGCGCGTACCGCGTCAGCGAGGCCGGCCGGGTTCAGGCCGCCGGCGTTGGCGACGATGCGTACCCCGCGGTCGCGGGCCTCGCCCAGGCAATCCTCGAGCTGGGTCAGGAAGGTTTTGGCGTAACCGCGGTCGGGGTGCTTCATCCGGTCGCGCCCGAGAATCAGCATGGTCAGCTCAGCCAGGTAGTCACCGGTCAGATAGTCCAGTTCGCCACCGGTGAGCATCTCGCGCATCGCCGATAACCGGTCGCCGTAGAAACCCGAGCAATTCCCGATCCGGACGGCCTCAAGAGACGCCATGCGCTCCCTCCCTTCGGGGATCACTCTTGAGCGAACCAACCAACCGGTAGGTTAGTAGGTACTGCCGGTGTCGCGTCAAGGTGTGGTCGCGGAATTTCGCCGTGACGCTACGCTCGCGGCCCG
Source organism: Mycobacterium sp. (assembly GCA_003165155.1). Classification (GTDB taxonomy): domain Bacteria; phylum Actinomycetota; class Actinomycetes; order Mycobacteriales; family Mycobacteriaceae; genus Mycobacterium. The sequence continues at coordinate 36,336 of PLSK01000211.1, forward strand.
TTTTGGTGAGCGGAGGCCCACCGACTATCCTGATGGGTAATCGTCGCCGTATTCGCCGCTGGCAACTACTGGCTGCACGCGCGACGCACCAACCGGAATCCCCCGATCAAGGAGTTAAGGCCCCACCATGGCCGTACCTAAGCGCAGAATGTCGCGCTCGAATACCCGCAGCCGGCGCTCGCAGTGGAAGGCCACGAAGGTCGAGCTCGTCGGTGTGACGGTGGCAGGTCAGAAGCACAAAGTGCCCCGCAGGTTGCTCAAGGCTGCCCGACTTGGTCTTATCGATCTGGACCGGCGTTAGGCGGATCGCCCTACCTGCCCTCGGGCGCGGTGGCGATCTTCAGACGGAGTTAACTAAACCCACGGCGTGCCTCTCAGGCCGCTCTCAGGCGCTGGGACCAAACTAGTGGCCGTGCGGATACTTG
>PLSK01000296.1 GCA_003165155.1 Mycobacterium sp.
TTGGGCTGACGGTCGGGACGAGTGGTTGCGGCAACACCGACTCGTGGGTTGACGCCTCGCCCGCGCAAGGCTGGCCCGCCCAATACGGCGACGCGGCCAACAGCAGCTACACCGCCACGGGCGGGGCCACCAAGTTGTCGCTGCGGTGGACACGATCGGTCAAAGGAGGCTTGGCCGCCGGACCGGCGCTGAGCTCACGCGGTTATCTCGCCCTGAACGCCCAGACCCCGGCCGGATGTTCGCTGATGGAATGGGAGAACAACGACAACGGGCGGCAGCGCTGGTGTGTGCGGTTGTTCCAGGGGGGCGGCTTCGCCGGTCCGTTGTTCGACGGCTTCGACAACCTCTACGTCGGCCAGCCGGGGGCGATTCTCTCGTTTCCGACGACCCAGTGGACGCGCTGGCGCGAGCCGGTGATCGGGATGCCTTCCACCCCAAGGTTTCTCGGTAACGGACAACTGCTCGTCGGCACGCATCTGGGGCAGGTGCTGGTTTTCGACGCGCACCGCGGCGATGTGGTCGGTACTCCTTTGGACCTGGTCGAAGGCGTCGACCCCACCGATGCCACGCGCGGGTTGGCCGATTGCGCCCCGTCCCGGCCGGGCTGCCCGGTCGCGGCCGCACCCGCCTTCGCGGCGGCCAACGGGACTGTGGTCCTCGCTGTCTGGCAGCCTGGCGCACCGGCCGCCGGGCTGGTTGGCCTCAAGTACCACCCGGGGCAGACACCCCTGCTTGCCCGCGATTGGACGAGCGACGCCGTCGGCGCCGGCGTGATCGCCAGCCCGGTGCTGTCGGCCGATGGATCGACCGTCTACGTCAACGGCCGCGACCAACGGCTGTGGGCGCTGCACGCCGCGGACGGGAAAGTGAAGTGGTCGGTGCCGTTGGCGTTTCTCGCTCAGACACCGCCCGCGGTTAGCCCGCAGGGCCTGATCGTGTCCGGCGGTGGCCCCGACACCCGGCTGGCTGCGTTCAAGGACGCCGGCGATCATGCCGAGCAGGCGTGGCGTCGCGACGACGTCACCCCCCTGTCGGCAACGAGTCTCGCCGGTAGCGGCGTCGGCTACACGGTGGTCTCAGGCGCACCCGGAATGTCCTTGCTGGTCTTCGATCCGGCCAACGGCCACACGCTCAACAGCTATCCGCTGCCCGCGGCCACCGGATATCCCCTCGGAGTGTCGGTCGGCAACGATCGCCGGGTGGTGACCACCACCAGCGACGGCCAGGTGTACGGCTTCGAACCCGCGTGAGCGGCCAATCCGGTCGGGCGGTGGACGTCACTGCGACGGTCGTCCTATCTTCCCGCGCGAGCGTGCGCAAAATATCAGCCGTTACGGCGTGTCGGCGGGCAGACACGCACGTTCGCGGCGAGGAAGCTATGGCCGGCCCCGTCTAGNNTGGTCGTCGGTGATCGCGAAGTTCTGGTAGTGGGACGAGTCGAGGCCGGTCGAGGGTGGTATGGCGGTACCTAACGAGGTTTGGCGTTCCAAGTCGCGCTGCACCAGCGGGAAAATACTGTCCAGTGGCGTGCTGCCGGGCGCGAACAGGTTGTCGAAGGTGATGGGCTGCCTGGTGCCGAGGCTGAAGTTGAACGCCTTGTACCAGTTGGACGGATGTGCTCCGCCGAGGTCCTGGAAGAACTTGAGCACCACGCTGCGGGTGCGCGGCGGCGAACCGGAGCTGTGTTGTTCGGTGGTGGCGTCCATTTGGTAGGGCTGTTCGCGCCCCCCGGACCCCGGCGCGACCCCTGGCGCGACCCCCTGCGCAACACTGACGAATCCGTCGCGGTTTTGCGCGATGTAGTCGGTCAGCGCCTGTTCATCGGGATAGTCGGCGGGAAACGCCAGGTTGAGCATGTACGTGGGGCTCGAGGCGCGCACGTGGCACATCTGCCCCGTTTCGACGGTGCCGCCCAGGCCGGCACACGAAGCCGGTGCTGCGGCCGCCGGCCACGCCAGCAGAACAGCGCAAACCGGCACCGCGGCCGCTAGCAGTAAACGCATTGTCGAATTGTCCTCGCACGCCACAAGGCGGAGCGCCTTGAAAATAACCGCCGTCAGCGTACCTGGGCACTGTCGCGGGGCCTGCAAACGAATACAGCCGCGTGACTGGCAGGCCCGGAACCCATGCGGGTAATGACCGCCGAAAGGGGCCGGCCGCCGCGCAACCGCAGCCGCCGCCGCAGCGCGTCGGGGTCAACTTGAACACCGCGGACCAGGATCTCCAGCGCCCCGCAGTCCAGCGCCGCCAAGGCCTGCCGGAGCCGGCGTTCGTCGAACGCCAGCTGTTCGATCACCTCGAACCCCCGGACGGCGGGCGGCAGCTGGTCCCCGGACAGGTAGGCGATGTCGGCGTCGAGTTGCCAGAGCCCATGCCGCGCCGCGTAGTGGCGCACCAGCCCGGCCCGCACCACGGCGCCGTCCGGATCGATGATCCATCTCCCGGCGGGGCGCACCGGGCATTCATCGGGTTCGGTATCGGTGATCTGGGTGCGCTCATCGCCCTCTTCGAGAATGCTGGCCCGACGGCGCACACCCGGCCCGGCCAACCTGACCGGCCACAGGCACGCCTCCCGCACCGCGCCACGATACGACGTCACCTCGATCTCGCCATCGAAACCGAAGCGCCTTACTCGATCGAAATCTATTCCAGGAGCGCATTTTACGACGATATTCCGGTCGCGGTAGCTGTTCAACAACGCAGCAAGGCCCGGCTGATAATCGTCCGGATTCAACCGGCGCCGCCCGCCGCGGCGACGCCCCGGGTCGACGACGACCACCGCGTCGCGGGTCACCGGGCGCAGCGCGTCGGCACGGCACAGTTCGGCGGTCGAGCCCAGGTTATTGCGCGCCATAGCCAGGCGCACCGGGTCGATATCGCTGCCCAGCGCCCGTACCCCTAAGCCGCGCAATGCGGCCAGTTCGGTGCCGATCGAGCAGGTCGCGTCGTGCACCAACGGCAGCGAAGCGGCGGCCAGCCGCCTGGCCCGGTGCCGGGCTACCGGCGCCGCGGTGGCTTGTTGCAGCGCCTCGTCGGTGAAGAGCCAGTTCGACGCCTGGAAATCTGGGCACAGCTGCTCCAGCTTGGCTGCGGCACGGCGGCGAAGCAGGGTCGTCTCGACAAGGACCGGCGCCCGATCGCCGAATCTGGCGCGCGCCGCGGCGACGTCCGCCACCCGGGTGGCGTCCGTCAGCCCGAAGTCAGCGACCGCCGCCAGCGCCACCGCACCCGATTCCGACCTCAGGTATCTGACGTCGTCCGTGCTGAAGGCGAGGCCGCTGGAGACACTGCTCAGGAGGGTTTGACCCCGGTGACCATCACGTTGTAGAACCAGCCCTTCGGCGCTACGTGCCGCCAGACGTTGGCATCCACCCAGCTCAGCGCCTTCCAGCCACCGAACGCGAACTTCGCCCAGTTCCAGCCCAGCCGCCCGGGCGGTACCGTCGCTTCGAAGGTCCGGACCGGCCAGCCGAACATCGCGGCGGTGAACTCCTCGCTGGCAGTGTGCACCTGCACGGCGCCGGCGTTGGTAGCCATCCGCTCCAGGCCCTTCGGCTCGAAGGTGTGCAGGTCGACCACCCACTCCAGGGCCGCCGCGCGGGAGTTCTCGTCGATCTCGGCCTGCGGACGCCGCCAGCCGCTCAACCCGGGCAGCTTCACGGCCCGGATGGTGACGTTCCATGTCAGGTCCGCCAGCGCGCGCGCGTAGCCGTTGCCGATGGTGGTCGGCTCGCCGGCGAACAAGAACCGGCCACCCGGCTTTAGCACCCGGATCACCTCACGCAGCGACAACTCCACATCGGGAATGTGATGCAGCACGGCATGCCCAACCACCAAATCGAAGCTGTTGTCCTCGTACGGGATTCCTTCGGCGTCAGCCACCCGGCCGTCGATGTCCAGTCCGAGCGACTGACCATTGCGAGTGGCGACCTTGACCATGCCGGGAGAGAGGTCGGTGACCGACCCGCGCCGGGCCACTCCCGCCTGGATCAGGTTAAGCAGGAAGAACCCGGTCCCGCAGCCCAGTTCCAGGGCGCGGTCGTAGGGCAGCTCGGCGAGAACCTCATCGGGCACGATGGCGTCGAACCGGCCACGCGCGTAGTCGATACAGCGCTGGTCATACGAGATCGACCACTTCTCGTCGTAGCTCTCGGCTTCCCAGTCGTGGTAGAGCACTTGAGCGAGCTTGCTGTCGTTCCGCGCGGCCTCGACCTGCTCGGCCGTGGCATGCGGGTTGGGAACGGCGTCAGCGGGGATTTTGGAACTCCTCGTCATGGAGGGAGCCTAACGGCTGGCCGGGTCGCCTTGCTCGTCCGGTTCCTCTTCGAAAACGGCTTCAAAAACAGAATTGATACCGGCCTTCGCGGCGGCCAGCGCATGTGCTGGGCCGTCGAGGAAACGGCGCGCCCACGCCGCCGCGGCGTCGTACACGTTGTCCGGAGCCACCATCTCGTCGATCAGGCCCAGCGCCGAGGCCTCCTCGGCGCCGAAGAAGCGACCGCTGAATACCAGTTCCTTGGCCCTGCTCGCTCCGGCCGCACGGGTCAGGCGGGCCATTCCGCCGCCGCCGGGGACCAGACCGGCCAGGATCTCGGTCGCCCCGAACTTCACGTTGTCACCGCTGACTCGCCAGTCGGCTGCCAGGGCCAGGGTGAGGCCGGCGCCCAGGGCGTACCCGGTAATCGCCGCCACAGTCGGCTTGGGGATCGCCGCCACGGCGTCGATCGCCTCGCAGCGGACCCGGTCAGCGACGCCGGCCTCCTGCGGGGTCAACGTCCGCAACTCGGGCATATCGTCGCCGGCGGAGAAGATGTCGTGGCCGCCGAACAGAATCACCGCGGCGACGTCGCCCCGTTCCCCCAGTTCGGCGGCCGCGGCCGCGATCTCGCGATAGACCTGCCGGGTCATCGCGTTGGTGGGCGGTCGCGATAGCAGCAGCATGGCCAGGCCGGCATCCTGCGACCCGTCGCTCACCACGACGTGCACGAACTCGCTCACGGGAGCCTCATGAAGGCCAGCCCATGGATCCGCCGGCTTTGCGTGCCTGGTGGTAGCGGTCGGAGTCGAAGAACTCGAAGACCCAGTTGTCGCCAACGATCTCCAAACGCGGCTGGACAGTGACGATCTGGCGCTCGATCGACAATACGTCGGCGACACTGCGGCCTGCCAGCGAGTCCAGCTGTGTCCAGGTCGGCGGTAGCAGGATGTTGCGACCGGCCTCGAAATCGTCGATCGCGGCCCGCGGCGTAGCCCAGCCGGCACGGTCGGATTCGGTGTTCTCCCCGTCTGCGCGCTGACCCGCCGGCAACGCCCCCACAAAGAAATAGGTGTCGTAACGGCGGGTGCGCTCGGCCTCCGGGGTGACCCAATTGGCCCACGGTCGCAGCAGGTCGGATCGGAGCACCAGGTTTTCGCGGTGCAGGAAATCTGCGAACGACAGCGTGCCCTCGGCCAGGGCGCGCCGCGAGTCGCCGTACGCCGATGCGTCCCCGACGATCCCGGTCGGATCGGCCGCCGGACCGGCGAACAACACCCCCGATTCTTCGAATGTTTCGCGGGCAGCGGCACAGACCAGCGCCTCGGCCAGGTCGGGTTCGATGCCGAACCGCTGCGCCCACCATTGCGGTGGCGGCCCGGCCCAGGCCCCCCTCCCGCCCAAGTCAGCGCTACGGTCGCGCTCGTCGACCCCGCCGCCGGGAAACACCATCGTCCCCGGGGCGAATTCCATCCGCGAGTGCCTGCGCATCAAGAACACAGAGATGCCGGCCTCTAAACCGGCGTCGGCACCGGCCTCGGCATCGCGGACNNGCCTCCGGTGAGCTGCGCGGGCGCGGACCCGTCGGGCGAAGTATCGCCCGTCAATCACATCGAGGGCGATCCGCTGCCCGAATGCGGCTGACAGGTTGTCGGCGGTCAACACATCGGACAGCAAACCCGAGGCGACCACCCGTCCCTCCGACAGCAGCAGGCCATGGCTGAAGCCGGGCGGAACCTCCTCCACGTGGTGGGTGACCAGTACCAGGGCGGGCGCGTCGGGGTCGGCGGCCAGGTCGGTGAGCCGGGCCACCAATTCCTCGCGGCCGCCCAGATCAAGTGCGGCGGCGGGTTCGTCGAGCAGCAGTAGCTCTGGGTCGGTCATCAGGGAACGGGCGATCAACACCCGTTTGCGCTCGCCTTCCGAGAGCGTCCCGTAGGTGCGCTCCGCGAGGTGCTCGGCACCAACGCTTTCCAGCATGTCGACCGCACGCCGATAATCGACGTCGTCATAGCGCTCCCGCCAGCGGCCCAACACCGCATATCCGGCCGAGACGACGAGGTCACTCACCAGCTCATCGCCGGGTATCCGCTGCGAAAGCGCCGAGGAACTCAGCCCGATCCGCGCCCGCAGCTCGCTCATGTCGACCCGGCCCAGTCGCTCACCGAGGACGTAAGCGACGCCCGACGACGGGTGCTCAGCCGCCGCCGCAATGCGCAGCAGCGACGTCTTGCCGGCTCCGTTCGGGCCGATAATCACCCAACGCTCGTCGAGTTCGACCGCCCAATCCAGGGGCCCGACTAGTGTGCGGCCGCCACGACGTAGCGATACACCTCTGAAGTCGATCAGCAGATCAGGGTCGACCGCGTCGGGGCCAGGTTCAGGCACCCGATCATCGTGCCGTACCGCGACGCCGCTACGGCTGCCGGGCCACCCCTCCCGTGAGCCGGTTACTACCGCCCCACCTACTCCGGCGGGATCTCAACGCGTTGTACGCCAAGGTCGCCCGCGTCGGCGGCCTCGATCTCACCGCGTGTCACGCCCAGCAGAAATAGCACGGAGTCCAGGTACGGATGGCTCAACGACGCGTCCGCGACCTTACGCAATGCCGGCTTGGCGTTGAACGCGATGCCCAACCCGGCGGCCGCCAGCATGTCGATGTCGTTGGCGCCATCGCCGACGGCGACGGTCTGCTCCATCGGTATGCCGAATTTTTGGGCGAAGTCCCGAAGCGCCGCAGCCTTTCCGGGCCGATCAACGATCTGCCCGACGACGCGGCCGGTGAGCACCCCGTCAACGATCTCCAGCTCGTTGGCCGCGACGTAGTCGAGCTGTAGATCCTCGGCCAACGGCTCGATGATCCGGCGGAAACCTCCCGAGACCACACCGCAGCGATAGCCCAGCCTTCGCAGCGTGCGGATCGTGGTCCGCGCGCCGGGCATCAACTCCAGCTGAGCGGCGACCTCGTCGATCACCGTGGCGGGCAGTCCCTTCAGAGTGGCCACCCGTTGCTCGAGCGACTCGGCGAAATCGAGCTCGCCGCGCATCGCCGCGTCGGTGATCGCCGCGACCGCTCCTTCCGCCCCTGCCCGGGCCGCCAGCATCTCGATCGCTTCGCCCTGCACCAGAGTGGAATCGACGTCGAACACGATGAGCCGTTTGGCGCGCCCCGCCAGGCTGAACCCCTCGACCGCCACGTCGACCCGCTCGTCGGAGGCAACCTCAGTCAGGACGGTCCGCAACCGGCCATAGGCTCCCGGCGGCACCGAGACCCGCAATTCCAGTCCGGTGACCGGATAGTCGGAGACGCCGCGAATGAGGTCGATGTTGACGCCCAAGGCCGCCACCTCCCGGGCCACCGCGCCGAATGCGCGAGCCGTGATCGGGCGCCCCAGCACATAGATGGTGTGGGTCGATGGTTGCCGGATGACCGGCAAGTCGTTGCTGCGCTCGATGCTCACGTCCAGACGCAGCGCCCGGATCGCGGACTCCACGTCNNACGTTGAGCAGCTCGACGCCATGGCGCGACAGCACCTCGAAGAGTGCTGACGTGACACCCGGCTGATCCACACCGGTGACGGTGATCAGCACCGACACCTTGGGTGAAGAGCTCACCACCCGTGATTGCCGCTATTAGGTACGGACGTCGACGTCATCGAGCCTGGTGACATCGTGGCCCTCATGGCCATGTGCGCCACCCACGTGCGACTCGGCCCGCATTCGTTCCACCATGTGCGGGTAGTGCAGCTCGAAAGCCGGACGCTCCGAACGAATCCGGGGCAGCTCGGTGAAGTTGTGCCGCGGGGGCGGACAACTGGTGGCCCACTCCAGCGAATTGCCGTAACCCCACGGGTCGTCCACGGTCACGACCTCGCCGTAGCGCCAGCTCTTGAAGACGTTCCACACGAACGGGAACATCGACGCGCCCAAGATGAAGGCACCGACCGTCGAAACGATGTTGAGACCCTGGAACCCGTCGGTGGGCAGGTAGTCGGCGTAGCGGCGCGGCATACCCTCGTCACCGAGCCAGTGCTGCACCAGGAACGTGGTGTGGAAACCGATGAAGGTCAACCAGAAGTGCAGCTTGCCCAGGCGCTCGTCGAGCAGCCGGCCGGTCATCTTCGGGAACCAGAAGTAGATCCCGGCGTAGGTGGCGAACACGATGGTGCCGAACAGCACGTAGTGGAAGTGTGCGACCACGAAATAGCTGTCCGTGACGTGGAAGTCCAGCGGCGGGCTGGCCAGCAACACGCCGGTCAGACCGCCCAACAGGAAGGTGATCAAGAAGCCGACCGAGAACAGCATCGGCGTCTCAAAGGTCAACTGACCCTTCCACATAGTGCCGATCCAGTTGAAGAACTTGATCCCGGTCGGGATGGCGATCAAGTACGTCATGAACGAAAAGAACGGCAGCAGGACGGCTCCGGTGGCGAACATGTGGTGCGCCCACACCGCGACCGACAACGCGGCGATCGACAGCGTCGCGTAGACCAGCGTGGTGTAGCCGAAGATCGGTTTGCGGGAGAAAACCGGGAAGATCTCCGAGACGATCCCGAAGAACGGCAACGCGATGATGTACACCTCGGGGTGGCCGAAGAACCAGAACAGGTGCTGCCACAACAGAACTCCGCCGTTGGCCGGGTCGTAGACATGGGCCCCCAGGTGGCGGTCGGCGGCCAGCCCGAACAGCGCGGCGGTGAGCAACGGGAACGCGATCAGAATCAGGATGGACGTCACCAGGATGTTCCAAGTGAAAATCGGCATCCGGAACATCGTCATTCCGGGGGCGCGCATGCAGATCACGGTGGTGATCATGTTGACCGCACCCAGGATGGTCCCGAGACCGCCAACCGCGATACCCATGATCCACAGGTCTCCGCCGACACCTGGTGAGTGGATGGCATCGGTCAACGGCGTGTAGGCGGTCCAGCCGAAGTCGGCGGCCCCGCCCGGCGTGATGAAGCCGGCGATCGCCATCGTGGCGCCGAACAAGAACAACCAGAACGAGAACGCGTTCAGACGCGGGAATGCGACGTCGGGTGCGCCGATCTGCAGCGGCAGCACCAGATTGGCGAAACCGAACACGATCGGGGTGGCGTAGAACAGCAACATGATCGTGCCGTGCATGGTGAACAGCTGGTTGAACTGTTCATTCGACAAGAACTGCAGACCAGGCGCGGCCAACTCGGTGCGCATCAGCAGCGCCAGCAGACCGCCGATGAAGAAAAAGATGAAGCAGGCGACGCAGTACATGATGCCGATCAACTTGTGATCGGTGGTGGTGATCAGTTTGTAGATCAGGTTCCCTTTGGGACCGGTCCGGGCCGGGTACGGGCGAATGGCCTCGAGTTCTCCCAACGGGGGCGCTTCGGCTGTCAACAGCTCCTCCAAACATCCGTGCAGGACAGGGGCGCAGTACCCATTACTGGAAGAATCTTAGCCCCCTATCAGGCCGACGGCAGGGCTGGTCCTACAAACTGTCGTAATTGCCTCGCCCGTGTCTGCGAATCGTTTCTGCGGACCGCCCCGAACTGGCCGGATGTTAGCGTCGGACCCGTGCGATTCGGCGGGAAGCGACCCACGCGGCTGCTCACTATCGCCACCGCCGCGGTGGCGACCGTGGTGGCGGCGACCTGCAGCGGATGCGGGTCTGGACAGTCCGGCACCAATGCCGCCCACAAGGCGGCGTCGCCGGCGCGATCGGTGGTCACTCCCACCACCCAAATCGCGGGAGCCGGCGTGTTGGGAAACGACCGCCGGACGGACGAGTCGTGCGCGCGGGAGCCGGCCGCGACCGATCCGGGTCCGCCGACGCGGCCAGTGCACAACCCGGCGGGAGTCATTCCAGACACAGTCCAGGTACCCGCCGAGCCGCAGCGCATCGTGGTGCTCTCCGGGGACCAGCTCGACGCCCTGTGTGCGCTTGGCATGCAGTCCCGGGTGGTGGCGGCCGCTTTGCCGGACGGCTCTGCGAGCCAGCCCTCCTACCTGGGCAACGCCGTACACGGCCTACCTGGCGCCGGTACCCGCAGTAAGCCTGATCTGGGCGCCATCGCGGCGGCCCATCCGGATCTGATCCTGGGCTCGCAAGGCCTGACGCCCAAGCTGTATCCCCAGCTGGCGGCGATCGCCCCGACGGTGTTCACCGCGGCGCCCGGCGCGGCCTGGGAAGACAATCTGCGCGGTGTCGGCGTCGCCACCGCGCGCGGCGGCGCTGCGGACGGGCTGATCGACGGGTTCGTACAGCGGGCAAACCAGATCGGTGCCAGTCACGACGCGGCCCACTTCCAGGCCTCGATCGTTCAGCTGACCACCGACACCCTGCGGGTCTACGGAGCTCAGAATTTCCCGGCCAGCGTGCTGACCGCGGTCGGTGTGGACCGGCCCGCCGCGCAGCGGTTCAAGGACAAGCCCTATGTCGAGATGGGCACCTCCGATGCCGACCTCGCGAAGGGACCGGATTTCTCGGCGGCCGACGCCGACATCATCTACGTCTCGTGCGCGTCACCTGCCGCTGCGGTTAGAGCCGCCACCGTCCTGGACAGTGACCCGTGGCGCAAGCTGTCCGCCAATCGCGACAACCGGGTCTTCGTCGTCAACGACGAGGTATGGCAGACCGGCGAGGGCTTGGTCGCGGCCCGCGGCATCGTCGACGATCTGCGCTGGGTCAACGCCCCGATCAATTAGTCGCGGCCGGCCGAGTGGCCCGAGACCCTTACCTTAGCTAAGCTTTTCTAGGACGCAACTAACCGAAGAGGGATTTCTGATGAGCACTGTTTCGGCGTATGCCGCCACATCGGCGACCGACCCGCTGACCAAGATCACGATTACCCGGCGCGAACCCGGCCCACACGATGTAGCGATAGATATCAAGTTCGTCGGGATCTGCCACTCAGACATCCACGCGGCGAGAGGCGAGTGGGGCCAACCGAATTACCCCCTGGTCCCTGGGCACGAGATCGCCGGTGTCGTGACCGAGGTGGGCTCAGAGGTCACCAAGCACAAGGTTGGCGACCGCGTGGGCGTGGGTTGTTTCGTGGACTCCTGCCGCGAATGCACCAGCTGCGTAGCCGGGCTCGAGCAGTACTGCAAACGGGGCCCAATCGGCACCTACAACGGGGCCGGCAAAGACGGCCAGCCAACTCACGGCGGCTACAGCCAAGCGATCGTCGTTGACGAGAACTATGTGCTGCGCATCCCCGACTCGCTACCGCTGGACGCTGCCGCGCCGCTGCTGTGCGCGGGAATCACGCTTTACTCCCCGCTGCGGCATTGGAACGCCGGGCCGGACACGCGCTTGGCGATCATCGGCCTGGGCGGGCTGGGTCATATGGGCGTGAAGCTGGGTGCGGCGCTGGGCGCCGACGTGACCGTACTATCGCAGTCGCTGAAGAAGATGGAAGACGGGCTGCGGCTGGGCGCCAGCAACTATTACGCGACGGCCGATCCCGACACCTTCCGCAACTTACGTAGCAGCTTCGGCCTGATCCTGAACACCGTCTCGGCCAACCTGGATCTCGGCAAATATCTGAGCCTGCTCGACGTCGACGGCACACTGGTCGAGCTGGGCATCCCCGAGCACCCCATGGAGGTGCGGGCATTCGCGCTGGCCCTGAGTCGGCGCAGCCTCGCCGGGTCCAACATCGGCGGCATCGCCGAAACCCAGGAGATGCTGGACTTCTGCGCCGAACACGGCGTGGCCCCCGAGATCGAGGTCATTGAACCGGATTACATCAACGAAGCCTACGAGCGTGTGCTCGCCAGCGACGTGCGCTACCGCTTCGTCATCGACACCTCGAGCCTGTAATCAGGATTGAGATGTCGCGCGCGGGCTCGCTGCGACCAGTTCGGCGGCTTCGCCGTCCTCGTCACCGGGGATCAGCTCGCTGACGTCGATGGCAGCCAGCGGCCAACCCGCGGCGGCAAGCGTGGCGGCCACCCGGCGAACGTTATCCGGGCCGGCGTCGTGGTGGGTCACCTCGGAGATTTGCCCGGCGATCGCGTCGCCGTCGACCACGCCGAACGCGCCAGCAGATGCCGGGTGGGTGAGGTTTTGCACCACCTCGTTGATCTGGTCATGAGTGAGCGGTGTGCTCCGTAGCAGCTCCAACAGCGGGACCTGGTCTGGCCCGGGCACCCCCTGGGGGTAGCCGACCTGTAGCCAGCGGATTACCGACCGCAAGAAGTGAGGATGGTGGTGCGAAGAATCCGATGTCGTCACCAGATCATCCTCACGGTCGTGACGCCCAGGCGCTACCGTGGCGTCGCGCCGCTCCGACAATTCATGTTTCGTTCACGGACTGGGAGACGCTAGTTCAGGAACCTCGGACCAACGACACGCCGGGGCGACACGCCGATCCCAAGTGGCCAGCGACATGCGCTACCGGGGCTGGTTACTCATCTTCTTCATCGCTGCCGGGAACAACCACGCCGATGGTGCCGGCCAGCGGCCAACCGGCGGCAGCCAGCGTGGCAGCTACCCGTTGGATGTTCTCCGGCCCGGGGTCGTGATGGGTGGTCTCGGTGATGAACTTGGCGATCTCTTCGCGGTTGATCGGCTCTTCGCTATCAGACTTCTTGGTGATGATCTTGTGGACCACCTCTTCAAGCTGTTCCCTGTTCAGTGGGGTGGCCCGCAACAGAGCGAACAGCGCCACCTGGTCGGGCCCGGGGACACCTTGGGGATAACCGACGTCTAGCCAGCGGATCACGGACTTGAGAAAATTGTGGTGCTTGTGGGAAGACTGGGTTGATGTCACCCCCCTAGTGTCAGGGCGGGCGGGTGGTCTGGCGTCGGACGATAACGACAATTCATATTCAGTTCACGACTTGAACAACTAGTGCTAGAAATCCCAAGGCGGTTTGCTAGAGGTGTTGCGGCACCTCGATGTCGGAGACCAGTACACGCACGCCGCCGGTGGAGAGCCGCGCCATGGCGGCGAAGAACGCCCCTGCTTCCGGTGTGGTCACCGCCGCACTGACGGCATCGTAATTCGGGTAGTACAGGTCGATCATGCGGTAAGCGGGCGTCGGAGTGCCGTCTTCCTTCGGCCAAACCTTCGACGCCTCGATCCGGAGATATCCCGGTATTTTCCGAGCCGCCTTCAGTTGCTCCGATTCATAGGCGGCTTCGAACGCAGCCGGGTCGGTGGGGTTGTCGTAGATCACCGTGAGCTTGGTTTCGGACAATGGATTCCCTCGCGTCGTTGTTGAAGTCGAGCCTGCCGGACGGCCTGCGGCACTTGTACTTTAGGCCCTTGCGGCCTCGCTTCGGACTATCTGAGCTAAAGCTTTAGAAGTCCCAGTCCTCATCCTCGGTGTTGACGGCTTTGCCGATCACGTACGACGACCCCGAGCCGGAGAAGAAGTCGTGGTTCTCGTCGGCGTTCGGCGAGAGCGCCGAAAGGATCGCCGGGTTCACGTCGGTCTCGTCGCGCGGGAACAGCGCCTCGTAGCCGAGGTTCATCAGCGCCTTGTTGGCGTTGTAGCGCAGGAACTTCTTGACGTCTTCGGTGAGCCCGACCTCGTCGTAGAGATCCTGCGTGTACTCCACCTCGTTGTCGTAGAGCTCGAAGAGCAGCTCGTACGTGTAGTCCTTCAGTTCGGCGCGCTT
>PLSK01000256.1:0-2754 GCA_003165155.1 Mycobacterium sp.
CCGCACCGGTTCTGGTGCTGGTCGGCTACAGCCGTTCTATCAATTTCGACATCTTCGATGGCAACATGGCATCACTGCCGCTGCTGATCTATACCGAGCTCACCAATCCCGAACACGCCGGGTTCCTGCGGGTGTGGGGCGCGGCGCTAACGCTGATCATCATTGTCGCGGTGATNNGCCTTCTTCGCTGGTGCCTTGTCCGGCGCCTTTCCGTCGCCGGAGCGCGCTTTAACGCTGGCCTCCAGCTTGGCCAGCAGGTCGGAGACATCTTCGGTCTCGTCCAGCTGGGCCGGGCTCTCCTCGCTGGCAAACGCCTCCCCGCCGGCAAGTTTCGCATCGACCAGCTCTTGTAGCTGTTCCTGATAGGTGTCGTGATAGCGGTCCGGGTTGAATTCGTCGGCCATCGACTCCACTACCTGCCCGGCCATCTTGAGCTCCGCGGGCTTGATCTCGACCGTCTTGTCCAGCACCGGAAAGTCGGGATCGCGGATCTCGTCGGGCCACAACAGGGTGTGCACCACCATGACTTCACGCTTTCCGAAGTCCTTGACGCGCAATGCAGCTAACCGCGTCTTGTTGCGCAGCGTGAAATGGACGATCGCCATCCGATCCGTCTCGGCGAGAGTCTTTGCCAGCAGCACATAGGATTTCGACGACTTGGAATCCGGCTCCAGGAAGTAACTACGGTCGAACAACATCGGGTCGACTTCCCCGGCCGGGACGAACTCCAGTACCTCGATCTCGCGGCTGCGCTCCTCGGGCAAGGTGGAAATATCGTCGTCGGTGATCACCACCATCTGCCCGTCGTCGGACTCGTAGGCCCGGGCGATGTCGCCGTACTCGACCACCTCGCCGTCCGCCTCACAAACGCGCTTGTAGCGGATGCGCCCGTTGTCCTTGGCGTGCACCTGATGGAATTTGATGTCGTGGTCCTCGGTGGCGCTGTACACCTTAACCGGGACGTTCACCAGCCCGAACGCAATCGAACCCTTCCAGATTGAGCGCATGAAGCCAGTATGCCCACACCGTCGGATCGTGTAACAGCGCGTTTAGCCAAGAAACTGTTCAGCCGGAGGGTGTCGCGGCGTCCAGGGCGACGCGATCCGGTAGGTCGGCACCGGCGCGGGCGACGGTCAACGCCGACGACAGGCTTGCCGCCTCCAGCGCTGCCGTCAGCGCCTCCAGCCCGATGCGGCCGAGGTCGGCTCGCCGATTTGCGCCCAGCAGCCCCATGCTCCATAGCGCGTCGAGCAGCCCGACCGTGAACGCGTCGCCGGCTCCGACGGTATCCACGACCTGCACCGGCTTGGCGGGCACTCGTGCCTCGCCGGCCGCACAAAACGCCACCGAGCCCCGATCTCCCATGGTCAGGGCCACCAGCGCGGGCCCCGACGCCAACCAAGCACGGGCGGTCCCCTCAGGGTCGTGGTCGGGGCCGATCCAGCGCAGATCCTCGTCACTGACCTTGATGATGTCGCTGCGTTCGACGAGGTGCTCGATTCGTGCGCGGGCCTGATCCCGGTCCGCGATCGCGGAAGGGCGCACGTTGGGGTCGAAGCTCACGCTGGCAGATACGCGGTAGGCGTCGAGCAGCGCCGCGACCGCCAAACATCCCGGCTCGCTCACCGCCGCGATAGAACCGGTGTGCACGAACAGCGGTGGCGCGACCGGAGGTGTGCCGGAGAGCCGCCAATCCAGGTCGAAGGCATAGGTGGCCGACCCGTCGTCGGCGATGGTCGCAACGGCGGTCGGCGTTCGCCCGGCCGAGACGCTTCCCGGAACAAGCTGGGCACCAGAGGCTTCAACGTATGCACTGATCCGCTGGCCGCGGCCGTCGTTTCCGATGTGCGTCAGGAAATCTACGTCGCGGCCCAGCCGGGCCAGCCCGACCGCAACGTTGAGCGGGCTGCCGCCCACATGCTCGACGGCGCTTTTTCCGGCTTCAGGATGCTCGATGATGTCGATCAACGCCTCACCGATCACCAAACCGCGGGTCATGCCCACAGGTTACGGCCAACCGCCAAGACGTACGTTTGAACGTATGGGTTCCACGGCGGAGCAGCGAGTGACGCTGACCAACGCCGACAAGGTGCTCTACCCGGCAACCGGCACCACGAAGAGCGACGTCTTCGACTACTACACCCGTATCGCCGAGGTGATGATGCCGCACATTTCCGGCCGCCCGGCCACGCGCAAACGTTGGCCCAACGGCGTCGAGGAACCCTCATTCTTCGAAAAGCAACTGGCGTCGTCGGCGCCTGATTGGCTGCCGCGCGCCAACGTGACTCACCGGTCCGGAACGACGACCTATCCGATCATCGACAGCCCTGACGCGCTGGCCTGGATCGCACAACAGGCCGCGTTGGAGGTACACGTTCCGCAGTGGCGGTTCGTCGCCGAGTGGACCCGAAGCGGGGCGCAGGAACTCAAGCCCGGCCCCGCAACACGGTTGGTGTTCGACCTGGACCCTGGTGAGGGCGTGACGATGGAGCAGCTGGCCGAGGTGGCGCGTGCCGTCCGGGATCTCATCACCGACATCGGGCTGACCACGCTCCCGCTGACCAGTGGCAGCAAGGGGTTGCATCTCTACACGCCGCTGGACGAGCCGGTGAGCAGCAGGGGTGCCACCGTGCTGGCCAAACGCGTAGCCCAGCAGCTGGAAATAGCGA
The DNA here is from genome assembly GCA_003165155.1 of Mycobacterium sp. Taxonomy (GTDB): domain Bacteria; phylum Actinomycetota; class Actinomycetes; order Mycobacteriales; family Mycobacteriaceae; genus Mycobacterium. Next base: position 2,670 of record PLSK01000256.1, read on the forward strand.
TGCCCAAGTTGGTCACCTCGACCATGACAAAAAGCCTGCGGGCCGGAAAGGTTTTCCTGGACTGGAGCCAGAACAGCGGCTCGAA
>PLSK01000256.1:2771-5949 GCA_003165155.1 Mycobacterium sp.
CGGCTGACCAAGTACCGCGGCATGCGCGACGCGTCGAAGACTCCGGAGCCGGTTCCCAAGGCGAAACCAGCTACCGGCCAGGACAATACGTTTATCATCCAGGAGCACCACGCCCGGCGGCTACACTACGACTTCCGCCTGGAAAGAGACGGAGTGCTGGTGTCGTGGGCCGTGCCGAAGAACCTGCCCGAGACCACATCGGTCAACCATTTAGCGGTGCGCACCGAGGATCATCCGCTGGAATACGCCACCTTTGAGGGCGACATTCCCAAGGGCGAATACGGCGCCGGCAAGGTGAATATTTGGGACAGCGGAACTTACGACACCGAGAAGTTCAACGACTCCGCCGAAAAAGGGGAAGTCATCGTCAACCTGCACGGGGCCCGGATCTCCGGGCGCTATGCGCTGATTCGGACCAAGGACGATCAGTGGCTCGCGCACCGCATGAAAGACCAGCAGGTGTTCGAGTTCGATGAGCTCGCCCCGATGCTCTCGTCGGAGGGTTCGGTGGCGGCGCTGAAGGCGAGCCAGTGGGCCTTCGAAGGCAAGTGGGACGGATACCGGCTGCTGGTTGACGCCGACCATGGCACCGTGCGGCTTCGCTCGCGTAACGGGCGCGACGTCACCGAGGAATATCCGCAATTGCATCCATTGGCAGGCGATCTCGCCGACCATCACGCGGTATTCGATGGCGAGGCCGTCGCTCTCGACAAGTCCGGTGTACCCGCCTTCAACGAAATGCAGAACCGTAGCCGTGCGACCCGCGTCGAATACTGGGCGTTCGATCTGCTCTATCTGGACGGCCGCTCGCTGCTGCGGGCCAAGTATCAGGATCGACGAAAGCTGCTGGAAACTTTGGCCAGTGGGGCTAATCTCACTGTCCCCGAGCTGTTGTCTGGTGACGGCGCCCAAGCGCTCGAGCACTCTCGCAAACACGGCTGGGAGGGCGTGGTTGCTAAGAGACGCGACTCCAGTTACCAGCCGGGCCGGCGCTCCGCGTCGTGGATCAAAGACAAGCATTGGAATACCCAGGAAGTGGTGATCGGCGGCTGGCGGGCCGGCGAAGGCGGGCGCACCAGTGGCATCGGATCCTTGTTGATGGGCATACCCGGTGCCGGCGGCCTGCATTTCGCCGGGCGCGTCGGTACCGGCTTCACCGAACGCGACCTGGCGAACCTCAAGGAGACGCTGGATCCTCTGCGCACGGGCGAATCACCCTTCGATGCAACGCTTCCCGCGCGTGACGCCAGAGGTGTGACGTTTGTGCAGCCTGTGTTGGTCGGCGAGGTGCGATACAGCGAGTGGACCCCGGACAACCGGTTGCGCCAATCAAGTTGGCGTGGCCTGAGGCCGGATAAGAAACCAAGTGAGGTGGTGCGCGAATGAAATGGGTGACCTACCGAAGTGCCGACGGCGAACGGACCGGAGTGCTCGTCGGCGACGTGATCCACGCGGTGCCGCCGGGTGTGACGCTGCTTGACTTGATCGGGCGTGGTGCCGGCGGCCTGCGGCAAGCCGGCGAGGAGGCACTGCGTTCAGCGTCGACGGTGCGTCTGGAAGACGTGACGTTGATGGCGCCGATCCCGCGTCCGCCGTCGATCCGTGACTCCCTGTGCTTCTTGGACCACATGCGTAATTGCCAGGCAGCGTTGGGCGCCGGCCGGGTACTCAGTGATACCTGGTACCGCATTCCCGCGTTTTACTTTGCCTGCCCGGCTACCGTCCTGGGACCCTACGACGACGCGCCGGCTGCCCCCGGGAGTGCGTGGCAGGACTTCGAATTGGAGATCGCCGCGGTCATCGGGGTGAGCGGCAAAGACCTGACGGTCGAGCAAGCCGAACAAGCCATCATCGGCTACATGATCTTCAATGACTGGTCGGCACGAGACCTACAGCAGATGGAGGGCCAACTGGCGATCGGGCAGGGCAAAGGCAAGGACAGCGGCGTGACATTGGGCCCCTATCTGGTCACGCCCGACGAGCTGGAGCCCTACCGTCACCCTTCACATCCTGGCAAGCTGAGCCTGCAGGTGACCGCACTGGTCAACGACACCGTGATCGGTTCGGGGTCGACCGGCCAGATGGACTGGACCTTCGGTGAGGTCATCTCCTACGCATCCCGCGGGGTGACACTGACCCCCGGCGACGTCATCGGCTCCGGCACCGTACCTACCTGCACCCTAGTCGAGCACCTCAATCCGGCGGCGCTGGAGTCGTTCCCGGGTTGGCTGCACGACGGCGATGTCGTCACTCTGCAAGTCCAGGGGCTGGGGGAGACGCGGCAAACCGTCCGTGCCAGCAGCGCGCCGCATCCGTTGTCCGCCCGACCAAATCCGGATGCCGCGCCCGCCCCCAAACGCGTCAACCGCGCACCCGCGCGGGTGCCCTACACTCGCGGGCTGCACGAGGTCGCCGACCGGGTATGGGCGTGGATACTGCCGGACGGAGGCTACGGCTGGAGCAACGCCGGGCTGGTCGCCGGTGACGGCGCGTCCCTGCTCGTGGACACCCTGTTCGACCTAGCGCTGACCCGCGAAATGCTCACCGCGATGAAGGCCATCACCGATCGCGCGCCCATCACCGACGCGTTGATCACCCACTCGAACGGGGACCACACCCACGGTAACCAACTGCTCGACGGGTCGGTGCGAATCATCGCCGCTGAGGGCACGGCCGAGGAGATCGCGCATGGAATGGCACCCGAAATGCTGGCCATGGCGCAGACGGCTAACCTTGGCCCGATTGCGACGCCATACGCGCGAGATCGCTTCGGACACTTTGACTTCAGCGGTATCAAGCTACGCAACGCCGACCNNGCGGCGGACTCCGTCGTGCACGTGCCCGACGCAGGCGTGCTGTTCGGTGGGGACTTGCTGTTCATCGGGTGCACACCGATCGTCTGGGCCGGCCCGATCGCCAATTGGGTTGCCGCCTGCGACGCCATGATCGCGCTGGACGCACCGACCGTGGTGCCCGGCCACGGTCCTATCACCGACCCGGACGGGATCCGTGCGGTCCGCGGCTATCTCGCGCACGTGGCCGAACAGGCCGAGGCCGCCTACCGCAAGGGTTTGTCATGGGCCGAGGCTGCCGACACCATTGACCTCGGGGAATACGCGAGCTGGCTGGACGCTGAACGGGTCGTCGTCAACGTCTATCAGCGTTACCGGGAACTCGA
>PLSK01000318.1 GCA_003165155.1 Mycobacterium sp.
CGCTCACTAACGTGACAGTGCCGTTCAGACGAGTGAAGAGGCTTAACATGCGCCGAATTCAGAGATTCTGGGCGATTTTTCTAGCAATTGCCGGGTTCGGCATCTCCCTGTTGGCCTGGCCGGCGAGCGCCGAACCCACCGCGGACGAGATCGCCCCGCCGCTTCCAGTCGTCGTTCCCGTTGCCAGTGGCTGGCAGCCGAAGTTCCCGTATCCGTATGACGAGACGCGCAACGAGGTCACCGACGCGGACGTCACCGCCGAGCGCGAGATGTGCCAGTGGTACACGCCACAATACGATCTGTTGATCGCACAGATCGAGCGGTTCGACGACAACCTCAGTCGCAGCAACGGCGACTACGGCGTGGCCGGTAACCGGCAAATCGCCGACGCGGTGGCGGCCAACCTCGATCAATCGTTGGCCTATCTAACTCCCCGGGCGCAGGCGCTGACGATCAATCGCGACTACCTCGGTGATGAGTACTTCCCGGTGTACCAGGGAGAGACGTTCTACCGGCTGTGGCAGGAGCTCTCCAACGTCAGTGCCGGCATCCACGGCGGTCAACCGGCCTGGTTCGTCGGCCCATCGCTTCAACGCGCAAAGCGGTGGGGCAGCAGAATTCATCGCTCTCATGTCTGCGATTGATCGCGGGCTTGCCCCCGCTCGAGCCTGCTGCCCCCGGGCAACTGGCATGTGCGTGAGCGAAATCTGCGCGCCTCACGCCCCCTTCGCGCCGCAGCCGAGCCGAAGCTGGCGACTCCAGCCCGGCTCGGCAGTCGTGCGCCCGGCACATGGGCAAACGGTGAGTCACAGGCTGGAAGATTGACAAGCAGTCAGTAAGGTGTGGTACGAATCATAGGTCCGCGAGGCATCATCCGTAGGAGACGAGGCGCGACGTCATGCATATTCGAAGGGATGATCCTTATCGGATGGCAAGTTGCGCAGCCGATAGGGAAGAATAACCTTGCAGTTAGTAACCGAGGAACTTCCCTCGTCGACGGCGACGACGGCGCCGCAGCCGCAAAGTCATGGCGGCGCTGTGCGGATGTCAGCGAACAATGTTTGGCGCCGGTTCACGCGCGCCGTCGCCCACGTTGTCTCCGTGCCGGTGCGCAGCACAGCCACGATCGGTCGCGGGGTGTTGGTGGCGCTGTCGGTTCTGCGCTACACGATTGTCGACACGATTTCCTTCCGTCTGCCGGTCGGGGAGATGTTGGTTGAGGCCTGGGCGCTGTTGAAGGTCACCGCCACCCCAGCCCTGCTGATGGCCATCCCCATCGGTGCGATCGTCTCGATCCAGACGGCCGGCTTGGTCAACCAGGTGGGCGCGAGTTCGCTCGTCGGCGCAGCCAGCGGGGTGGGCGTCGTGCGGCAGGGCGCTCCGGTGACCGCCGGGCTGCTCATGGGCGGCGCAGCGGCATCGGCGATCGCCTCGGACCTTGGCGCCCGTGCGATCCGCGAAGAGCTCGATGCGCTTAGGGTGCTTGGCATCGATCCGGTACGCCGCTTGGTCGTTCCGCGTTTCCTGGCTCTGCTGATCATCGCGCCGATGTTGTGCGCGATCATCATCGCTTCGGCGGTCGCGGCATCGTTCGCGCTAGCAGTCGGTGTTAGCGGAGTAACCGCAGGAAGCTTTTGGCAATCCTTCGGCACCTTCGCGTCAGTGACCGACGTGTGGTTCACGATTGGCAAGTCGCTGATCTTCGCCGCCATCGTGGCCGTGGTCTCGTGTCTACGAGGCATGGAGGCCAAGGGGGGGCCACGCGGGGTCGCTGATGCCGTTAACTCATCGGTCGTGCTCAACGTCGTTTGCATCGCCATCGTCAACCTGGCGATCACCCAACTGCAGACCATGTTCTTTCCCATGGAAGTGTCTTGATGGCGCCACCGGCAGCCCGCCCTTCCTCGCACTTGGATAAATTCGCCAGCCAACTAGCGTCGATGCAACTCGCGCAGAACGTGTTCGGCCAGATCGGTCGGTTCGTCGTCTTCACCGCAGCGACCCTGTGGTTGTTGCCGGTCACGCTGCGCCGCTATCGGCGCCAAACACTGCATGCCATGAACGACCTTGCGTGGGGTCGGGGGTCGATCATCGTCGACGGGGGGGTGATCAGTGTTCTGGTCATCCTCGGTGTCGCCATCGGCGGCACTGTGGCCGTGGAGGCCTACTCGACACTGAACCTCATCGGCTTCGGCGCTCTCTCGGGAATCGTCGGCGGTCTGGCCAACGTTCGCGAGATGGCTCCCCTGGTTGCCGGAATCGCCTTCGCCTCACAGGCGGGCTGCCGCATGACTGCCGAGATCGGTGCAATGCGGATCGCCGAAGAGATCGATGCCGTGGAAGCCTTGGGTTTACGGGCCATCCCCTTCGTGGTCGGTACCCGGCTGATCGGCGCGATGGTCACGGTTGTTCCCGGCTATCTGCTCACGCTCGTCACCAGCTTTTACGTGTCCAGCACCGTGATTCGCGTCTTTCATGATCAGCCGGGCGGCACCTATCAGCACTACTTCATCCAGTTCCTACCGTTCGGAGACATCGCCTATTCGTTGCTGAAGGCGACGGTGTTCTGCGCCGCGGTGACGCTGATCCACTGCTTTTACGGCTACTTCACGAGCGGCGGCCCCGTCGGCGTCGGCCGGGCCTCCGGGCGTGCCGTGCGCGCCAGCCTGGTCGCGATCATGGTCCTCGACGTCGTCATGACCATCGTCCTATGGGGCGTCCGGCCCGTCTTCGTCTTCAAGGGGTAGGTGGCAGCACAGGTGCTATTCCGCAAACTATCCTACGAGCAGGAATCCCGCCGGGTCGTGATCATCGGCATGGCGGTGGTCGCCGTCGTCAGCGCCGTAGTGGCGGTGCTGATCATCAACCCCTTTGCGGGCCGCCCTTCTGATCTGCTCAACGTCATCATCGAATCGCCTTACGCCGGGGAGGGTGTGCAACCTGGGACTGCGTTGATGATGAACGGAGTCAAGGTCGGCGAGGTCCGCGACATCACCAGCTTGCCGACCGGAGGCATCCGGCTCACGACCGACCTGCAGAGCGGCCCGACCACCGGCCTGACCGACACGATGGGCCTCGACTTTCGACCCGCGAACTACTTCGGTGTCACGGGGATCAATCTGCGCCCGGGCAAAGGCGGCCGCCCGCTGGCCAACGGTACGTCGATACACGTCACGCCGGCGGGCAACTTCACACTCCAGGCGCTGCTGCAGCGGCTGGGGGAGATCTCTCACGGTGTGTTGACCCCGCAGCTCATCGACGTCATCGAGCGGACCACGACCTACCTCGACGGGCTCGATCCACTGCTGGAGACGATGCTGGTCGTCGCCAAGACGGTCGCCAAGGTTCAGACAGTCAGCACCGAACGGCTGATGACCAACGCGACCGGAATCAGCGTCGCATTCCCAGGGTTCGTGGACGCCGCCACCAAGACCGGCGACAACTTCCTACACGGAGCTCTCGACGGCGCCACCGAGGACTTCTTCCTGCACACGTACAAACCCACGATCGACCTCGCCTCGACGGACCTCTTCGGTGCCGCGGGACGGCTGGTGGGCAGTCACAGTACTGACCTTGCTCCTCTGACCGACATGATCAAGACGCTCACCGACGTCGCCCCCGGAGTCATCCCACCCGATGCCATCGCCGACACCGCACGCAAGTACCGCGAGCGGTTGCAACGCCTGTTCGCCGGTCCGCCCGACCGCCGCGCGGTCAACGTGCGCGTCATCTTGGACAGCCTGCCAGGGGTGGCTGCACCACTCGACGCGGTGGGCGCAGTGCCACCGCCACCCGACGCGGAGGCAGCCGCCCCGCCGCGCCTTCCCGGTCCCTCCCGAGCGGTCACCGACTCGCCGACTCCAACCCCGCTTGATCCCGGGCCCCTACGTTCAGGGGGTACTCGGTAGTGAAACCCATTGCAGCCCTGTGGCGTCTCGGGATCGCGCTCGCGGTCACCGTCGTCCTGCTGACCCTGGTTATCAACGTGATCAGTCAGCCCGTTGACGCCAAACTGAACACCTTCACCGCCGAGTTCACCGACGTGTCCGGTTTGCGTAACGGCGCCGACGTCCGGGTCCGCGGCGTGCGCGTCGGTAAGGTCGACTCCATCGACCTGCGCCGGCGCGGCGGTCAGAGCGTCGCAGAGGTCGGGTTCACCCTTGATGCGCGGTACCACATCGACGCCGGCACCCGATTGGCGGTCAAGTACCAGGCACTAACTGGTCTGCGTTACGTCGACGTACAAAACTCGCACGAAGGGGCGGGTTCGGCGGCTCCGGCACCGAACCCCATTCCCATCTCGATGACCCTGCCCTCCTTCGACATCACGCGCTTGTTCAACGGCCTGCAGCCGGTGCTGGCCACGCTGAGCCCCGATGACCTCAACAAGTTCACGGCCAACGTCGACACCTTCTTATCGGGGGACGGCAGCGGTCTCGGCCCTGTACTGGAGAGCATTAACACCCTGACCCGATTCCTGGCAGACCGTCAAGAAGTCGTGGCCGCGCTCCTACAAAACCTCAAGAAGGTCGCCGACGCCATGTCGGGGCACAGCCGCGATTTCATTCAGATCATCGATTGGCTGAACCGTCCCATCGACGCTGCGCTGAACGTGCTCGACGAATTCCGAAAGTCTCAGATCTACGGGCCCGATTTCACCCGTTCGGTGGTGCAACTCCTCAACAGTGCGGGGATCAAGCCCGGCATCGACGTCGACGCTGCGTTGGACAAGGCGCTCACCAACTTCGACGACACGATGGACGCCATCAAGTTGGTGCCGGTGGTGTGGGACCACATTCCGCCGCCTGGACAGGCTGGGCAACCGCTGTCGTGCTCGAACGGACGAGCCGAGCTTCCGCTGCCGGTCGATGTGCTGATCAACGGTCAGAAGGTGGTGTTATGCAAGCAATGAAGGTGCTGCGGAATCCCCACGTATTGGGAACCGCAGCGTTGGCGATCGTGACCATTCTGGGGACCGTTGCCGCCATGGTGTACGTCAGCCCGCCCGGCGACAAGATTGTCACGTTCTTCACCGATGACGCCTCGTCGATCAGTCCGGGATTGAACATGCGCATCGCGGGGATCACTGTCGGCAAGGTCAAGGACCTCTCGATCGAACCTCAGCAGGTCCGCGTCAACGCCTCCGTCAAAGGCGACGCATTCGTCGGTGATCAATCCACGATTCAGGTCCGCATGCTTACCGTCGTCGGCGGCTATTACGTAAGCCTCGACTCCCTCGGTGACCGACCGCTCGGTGACCGTCCGATTCCCAAGCGTCGAGTTGTGTTGCCCTACAGTCTCGTTCGAACATTGAATGATGCCACCAAGATCACCGATCAGGTCAAACCCGACCCCATCAACCAATCACTGAACCAGGTGCAACAAGGCCTGACGGGACCGAACATCGAGACGATTTCCTCGATCGTCGACGCCGGCACCACGCTGACCGACACGCTGGATCGTCAGCGAGGACAGCTGTCGCAGATCCTCAACATGTCCGACGAGTACATCGCGCAACTGAGCAACTACCGCGGCCGACTAGAGGATCTCATCGAAAAGGTCGCCGTCCTCGAACAGACCCTGGTGCTCTACGGCAAGGGCTTCGCCACCGCGCTGCAGGGCATGGGGCAGATCCTGCAGGGCGTCGGGCCGTTGGCCACGTTCTACATGAATCATCGTGACCAGTTCCTGGAGAAGCTCACGCGTTGGCAACAGAACGTGCGCACCTGGGCCGACCGCAACGGCTTGGTCATCCGCATTCTCAAACGCACCCGTGGCCGGTTATACAACGCCCTGGACCGGCAGAATGCTCCGCCGGAACTGCTGGCCACCGACCTGTGCATACCCGTGCCGGGAGCGCCATGCTGACCCCACGGCTATCTGCGGGCCTGCACCTTCTCGCAGTAGGCGCGGTCGTCGCTTCCGCGACGTCATGTGCCACATCCGCCGCAGTACCGACCGCGGCGGCCCACCACTGCGCCATCCTCCCCGACTCCGTCGGGCTCTACGTCGGTAACCCCGTCACCCAAATGGGTTACAAGATCGGAACAATCGACAAAATCACGCCGACCCCGCAAAGTGTGCGCGTTGACTTCACGTTCGACCAACGGCGCACGCTGCCTAGTGACGTGAAAGCAGTCGTGCGATCGACGTCGATTCTGGCCGACCGCGGACTCGAATTGGTGGGCAACTACGCGGGCGGCGCGACGTTGGCCCCCGGCGAATGCGTGCCGCTTCAGCGGTCGTCCACGCCCAAGAGTCTCTCGGAGATCATCGGGTCGGCCAACACGTTCATCAACGGGATCAGCCCCGAATCTTCGTCCAACATCGGCGACGTCATCAAGCAGCTCGATCTGGCCACCCAGAACAACGGCGCAGGAATCAACAAGATCCTCACCACCTCGTCGCGAATGCTCGGCAGCCCCGATGCTGCGATCAGCGACATGAGTTCGATCGTGACAAACCTGGGAACGGTAACCGACACGCTGGTGGAACTTCGCGACCCCATGAAGCAGATCCTCAATGACGCGGCGACCACGACGCCCGACCTCGTCGAAGCGATCAACGGTGCCCGCCAGATGGCCCAGCCGCTACCCGAGGTAATCACCGCCATCTCCGATTTGGAAATCCACGCCGGAGACGAGATACAGCTCACCCTCGACACGGTGTCCGACACCGTGCGGATCTTGTCCCCGCACGCCGAGGGCTTGGCTAGTCTGCTCGACCCCCTGCCGAGGTGGATCAACGGTGCGGCCAACCACATCAACAACCGGGAATTCATCATGTCGTTCCGGGCGCCGTTGTACCGGGTCCGATCTCCCAACGGGCCGTTCGTATGTGCCGTCATGAACGCATCGATGCCGGGCAGTTGCGCCAACGTCGCCGGCCAACCTTACGGCGTCGACATCAACCTGCTGCAATACGTCTTCCTGAACGCGAACCGATGATGACGCGAAGAATCGGTGCGGTCGTCGCTGCCACCATTACCGCGCTGACGGTGTCGTCCTGCGCGTCGATCGGGGTGGGTGACCTTCCTCAGCCGGGCAACAGCTACGGCGACGGCTATGACGTCGTCATCGAATTCGCCAATGTGTTGAACCTTCCCGACCGTGCCAAGGTGGTCATGGACGGCACGACCGTCGGGGTCGTGGAGAAGGTGGCGGTGTCGCCGGCGGCAGTCGACGTCACCGCGCGCATCGACCGCGGGGTCAAGATACCCAGCGATGCGCGGGCGATTTTGCAGCAAGCCACCGTGTTGGGCGACATCTACGTTGCGGTCGAGCGTGCGCCAGAGGTGTCAGCTGCCGCTTCGATGTTGCCACCGAATGGTCGGATTCCGCTCGCGCAGACAACGTCGCCGCCCCAGCTCGAGGACACGATCGCCAATCTGGCGGCGTTCGTCACCAGCGGGTCCGTTCAGCGGATCCAAGACAGCATCATCAGGATCAACAACGTCACACCGCAACGGCTTGAGCAGGTGCGCGCCATTTCGTCTCGGGTGGCGGTGGACCTACAGGATCTGTCGCGCAACATCGACACGGTCGATTCGTGGCTCAATGGCGTGGCGGGTACCGCGAACGCGATGGCCCTGGGGGCACCGAAGCTCGACTACTGGTTCTCCCCGGCCGGTATGACGCAGTGGGATCGAATGTCGCAGACCGGTATTGCGATTGGCACTCTGGTTCCGTCGGTGGGCAGCATCTATACCGGTGGCTTCTGGCTGGTGCCCTTCCTGCAATCGCTGGGGGTTGCCGTCGACAAGGTACAGAAATCGAAGTGGGCAATCGAAGGTGAGTATCGGCCCTGGCGCCGACTCTTCACCGACGTCTTCCTACCTCAGGACAAGTATCCGGCGATGAACATCACCTCTGTGCAGACCTCGGACGGACGCGAGATCTCCGGCAACGTCCAAGACGTACTGCGCATGTTGGGGGCCATGCCATGAAATTCCGTTACGTGCTGTCGTTTAGCGCCTTTGCCGTGATCGTCGCGCTCTCCGTCTACTACATCGCCGGACTCGGGGTGCGGGTGGGGCCACCCGACGGTCGGGTCAACGTGACGATGCAGGTGCCCGACATCAACGGGCTGGTGGTGGATTCCAACGTGCTCTTGCGTGGCGTGCAGGTCGGCAAGGTGACCGGCATCCAGACGTCGTTGGCCGGCGCCACCGTTGCCTTCTACGTCGACAAGGACTTTCCGATCCCGCTCGACACCGAAGTACGCCTGGAGAATCTCTCCGCACTCGGCGAGTCATACATCGGGATGCTGCCGCGAACGTCAACGGGCCCAACGTTTCACGACGGGCAACACGTGGCCACCGAGAACGTGCGCCAGCCGGCTTCCATCTCCGAATTGGCGACGAGCGTCGTCCGCGTGCTCGACCAACTGGATCCCGCGCCCTTGAGCCGGCTGGTGGGAGAGCTTGACCGGGCCCTGCCCGACAAGGACGTGGTGCTGCCCAACCTGGCACGCGCAAGCTTGCTGTTGCGCAACGCGGTCACCAGCATGGACGGCGGGGGGGCGCATTTGCTCGAGAACCTCCAGACCCTGCTCCAGAATGCCGGGTTCGTCGGCCCCCGAGTGGCCCAGGTCGTTCCTGCTCTCTATGCGCTTGGGCCGCAGATCTTCTGGCTGTTCCGCAATGCTCAGGACGTGGTGACCGACTCCGGTTCCCCGGAGGGCATCCGCAACGTTGGGCGGCTGCTCAAGCGCGTCCAGGGCTTTTTGGACAACCGTGCCCCCGACCTGAAGGTTTTTGCCGAAGCCTTCACGCCGAACATCAAGGCCATCGCGGCCGCGGCGATGAACTTCGACACTGGTCAGATCCTGTCGAAAATGCTGGACGCCATTCCCGAGGACGGAACCATCACCCTGCGGGTAAAGACCCCAGCCCCGTAGTCAGTAGGAAAGGAAGTGGTCTAGGTGAACAATGTCGCCATGACCGAAGATCCCGCCGATGCCACCGAAGTCACCGACGCCGCGGCCACTCCGGCGGAGCCGGCCGACGAACCCGGCCGTGCAACCAAACGCGGCGGCAGTGACGCAGACGGCGCCGAGGGAGGCATCACCCGGGCGGGTCGCCAGGTCTCCCTCAGTGTCCGGACGTTGCTGACGAGCCTCGCGATCCTCGTGTTGGCGGTTGCGCTCGGGGTGATGACCTGGCTGTACATAGGGGAGCGCGCCACAGTCCAGGCGCAACTGAATGCCGCCGACGGACGTAAACACGCCGAGCAGATTGCGTTGGACTACGCCGTCAAGGCTGCAGCGATGAACTTCCAGGACATCAACACCTGGAAGAACCACCTGGTCAATGGCACGTCGCCAGAACTCACCGACAAGCTGACCAAGGCCGCGAAGTCGATGGAACAGCTCCTCATCCCCCTGCAGTGGACGTCGACAGCCCAACCGTTGACCGCCAAGGTCCGAACTGACACGAACGGTGTGTATGTCGTCGACACCTTTGTGAGCGTGCTGACCAAGACCACGCAGGCGCCCGACAACTTGCAGTCCACCGCGACGTACAGCATCACCATCGACAGCAACAACGGCTGGCTGATCACCGACGTCGGCGGCATTGGCGCCGTCGTCGGCGCGAAGTGACAACCAGCGTCCGCTGGACGCAACGGGCCAGTGTCGGTGCTGCGTTCCTAGTGCTCGCCGTCGCGTCCACGGGCTACGGGACGCCGTCGGCACATGCCGCCGAGACCGTGACCTACGAGGTCATCTCGGACAGCATCCCGATGGCCGACATCGAATACGTCGACCAGAACGGCCGCAGGTTGATCACGTCGATACCGTTGCCGTGGCGCCTCGACGTGCCCATCACCGACGCCGAGGGCCCGACCGGTCAGGGTGCTCAGGTGCGGGCGGACTGGCGGCGGATACGCGCTCCCTACAAGTGGGTAACCGTCCGAATCTTCCAAGCGGGCCGCGCATTGTGTGAGAGCACACTCGACGTGGGTAACGTCACGTGCTACGGCAACACACCGCATTTCTCGTGATGCGCCCGCGACATTAGACGATCCAGGTCCACAGGTAGGTGTGCTTGAGTGTGCCTACGGTGTCGAATGTTTCGACGCTCCGCACGCCGGGCAGCAACGCGATTTCGTTGTGAATGGCCGAGATCAGGGCCTGTCGATCAGGGGCGATCATAACGGCCATCAGGTCCAGGCGGTCCAGGACGCGGGTGATCTGTGCGACGTCCTCGCGATGCGCAAGTACCTCGGCTACGGCATTGACCTTGCCGGGCGCGGCCTGGATGCCGACGAACGCGTGGGCTCCCAACCCGGACACGACGATGTCGGACACCGCTTGGATGCGAAAGACGCGATCGGTCTGCATGCGTTTGATGCGACCGCGCACCGTGCCTTCGGAGACACCGAGATCGGCCGCGATCTGCCGGTTGCTGCGCCGGGCGTTGACCTGCAACGAGGCGATGATGGCCAGGTCCATCTCATCGACGGTGTCGCTAGGCTGTGCCTTGGGGGTGGTGCCGGAATCAGCGCCGAACAGTGTCCACTTCGACTCGTATTTCAGCACGTCCAACGCCATGCTGGCGTGTATGGAGCGGACACCCTTGATCTTGGGGAGCACTGTGCCAAACAGTTCTGCGATGTGCAGACGATCCCGTCCCAAGATGGGGACGATGATGTCGAACCGGCCGGTGGACACCGTAACCGCGATTGCTTCGGGAAGCTTGGCCAGGTCTGCAGCCACTTCGTAGACGGAACGACCCCCGACGTTGATCATGGCGAAGGCAAACTCGCGATGGCCGAACAACCGGATGTCGGTGATCGCGACAACGCGCATCACCCCCGACTCCTCGAGTCGTCGCAGTCTGGCGGCGACGGTCACCTCGTTGACGTTCAGCTTGGATCCCAGCGACCGATTGCTTTCTCGTCCGTCGATGCGCAGCCGCTCGAACAACGCCCTGTCCAGGTCGTCGAGTTCAACCGCGGTCGGCGCGAGGGAGGGAACACTCGGGGTCTTCTGCTCGCCCGTTCTGTCCGTCGACTTCGCCACTGCCCGTCCTCATCCGTTCGCTAAAGGTCTTGCGCGGCGCCCGTCCGCCCATCCGGCGGCGCACGCAAGTATTGGTCCTGACGACCAAACGTCGCAGCTAGACAGCCTCCTGCAGGGCATACCGTATCAGCTGGCCGAAGGGATGGGTGCCGACCGAGGTGCTTTCGGTGTACCGTGCCCACACCGCGTCACGCCAAGGTGCGGCTCCGACAAAACGCACAGCGATATCGTAAATGCGAAACGCATAATCGATATCGAGCGTATGTTGATCGACGAAGAGCGCTGCGGCGTTCCGTCGGGCCGGAGCGCGAGGAATGACTGCGATTCTCGATCGCCTCCCGCCTGAGCTGACCACGAAGGACTCATGATCATGCGCAGTTACGAATGGAAGACCGCCGTCGTCACGGGTGCCGGGTCGGGCATCGGGCGCGCGCTGGCAGTCGAATTGGGTCGCCGCGGGGCCAAGCTGGCGATCAGCGACATCGACCACGGCGGGCTTGTCGATACTGAGCGTACCTTGCGCAATGCAGGGGTCGCGGTGAAGGCCGATCTCCTCGACGTCACCAAGCGTGACGCGGTTCATGACTACGCCGAGTCGGTGCGCGGCCACTTCGGCACGGTTCACCAGATCTACAACAACGCCGGAATAGCGTTTGCCGGTGACGTCGAGGTCACCACCCACGCCGAATTCGAAGTCGTGATGGATGTTGACTTCTGGGGTGTCGTGAACGGCACGAAGGCCTTTCTGCCTCACGTGATCGCGTCCGGCGACGGCCACGTCATCAACGTTTCCAGCGTGTTCGGCCTATTCGCGGTGCCCGGGCAGGCCGCATACAACGCCGCCAAGTTCGCTGTCCGGGGCTTCACCGAGGCCTTGCGGCAGGAGATGGTAGCGGCGAAACGCCCAGTCGGGGTCACCTGCGTCCATCCTGGCGGGGTGAAAACAGACGTGGCCCGGCACATGAGCGCCGCCGACGGTTTCGACACCGCCAAGCTGGCGGACGCCTTCGACCGGGTGGCGCTCACGAGTGCACCTTCGGCGGCGCGGATCATTCTTCGCGGAGTCGCCAAGAATCGGCCGAGAGTCTTGGTTGGGCCCGATGCCAAGGCCATGGACCTCGTCGTGCGCATCACGGGATCGCGGTATCAACCTGTCATTGCCGCGCTTTCGGCATTGGCCCCAGGTGTGCATCAACCCGCCCACAACACGTCGCGGTGATGATTCGGTCTGACCAGATGGGCTGAACGCGGCGGCAACCACGACCATGGTGGCGGCGCTTAGCTACGAGAAACCCTGCAGTAGTCCCCAATTCGGGCAGCGAGGTGGGTGGCGGACCGCTATTGGGCTCCGTCGCGGCGACGACGCCGCCATCATATGAATTAGTGATCTGCGGGACGCTGATCTACCGCGTGCCGGTCAGAGGATGTCCGCGCCGGACAATTCCGCGTCCGTTGCCGACATGGCCCGTCGCAAAATCCACCCGTAGCTTTCAGGTGGATGGGACACGTCGAAGCCAGCAAGGAGAAATTGGTGACGGATCGGCGATACCGGGTGATCTTCTGGGGACCAGGCCATGTGGGCGGCACCGCCTTACGAGAAGCATTGCAGCGGCCCGAGTTCGAGGTGGTGGGTGCCCTGGTGTATTCGGCGAGCAAGGATGGCCGTGACATCGGCGAGCTCGCCGGACTCGATCCGATAGGCGTTGCCGCCACGACGTCGGTGGAGCAGATTCTGGCCACGCCGGCCGACGCGGTCATGCACGCACCACAACCGGCGCTCGACGAGACCGAGATGGTGGAACAGGTCTGTCAACTGTTGCGGTCCGGCAAGAACGTCATCTCGGTGACGTCGTTCTTCTACCCGCCCCGGCGAGGGGCCGACGTGGAGCAGAAGCTGCAAGCGGCCTGCCGGGAGGGCGGAACGTCCTTGCACGGAACGGGCATTCACCCCAGCTTCATGTTGGAGCGGCTGGCGGCGACCCTCAGCGGTCTGCTCACCGATGTCCGACACATCGAACTGACCGAGGTGGTGGACTGCGCTCACATGCTGGCGGCGAGCCCGATTGCCAGGGAGATCGTCGGGTGGGGCTTTGAACCTGCGCGGATCACCCCCGACACGCTCGGCGCGCTGATACCCGATCGGATGTATCAGGACTCCATCTCCTACCTGGGCACATTGATGTTCGACGCGCAGCCCGCTGACATCCGCATCGAACGGGATTACCGCTGCATCACCGCCGACGCCCGCCAGCAGGTCGGTCCGCTGACCATCGAGGCGGGTCATGCCTTGACGATCATCCACCACCACGAGGGGTGGATTGGGGATCACATGTTCTGCACCACGGAGGAGTACTGGTACCTCGGCCGTAGTAATCACCCGTTCCCGCAGATGAACGGGGAGTCGAACTACTTGATCGAGATCACGGGATCACCGACCGATCTGCGCATGCAGTTCGACGCCACGTCCACCATGCCCGACGACATCCCGGTCACCACCTACATCACCGCCACCCCGCTGCTGCAAGCCGTGATCCCGGTCTGCAAGGCAGCGCCGGGCATCGTCTACCACCAGCCGTCGCCGCACTGGGCCCGAGATTTACGTGCCGTTGCGGCCATGCCGGTCACACCGTGAGGTTTGGCATGACTCGGTCCGGCCCGGTGGACGACGCCGACCGCGGACTGGAAGGTGTAGGCCGCACTGCCCTAGTCACGGGGGCTTCTAGCGGAATCGGTTGCGCGACTGCTCAGCTGCTCGCCGCCAAGGGATTCGATGTCTTCGCCCTTGCTCGCCGCCGGGATCGGCTCGAAACCCTCTGCGCCGAACTCACCGGGCGCTGGGGTGTCCGCGCGCAACCCGTCGTGGCCGACCTCGCCGTTGCCGACACTCCCGAGAGAGTTGCCGACGACCTCGACGATCAAGGCATGCGCATCGACTTTCTCGTCAACAACGCTGGTTACGCCCGCCTCGGTCGCTACGACACCGTCTCCTGGGACGAACACCTGCAACGCCTTCGCGTGATGGGAATATCCACGTTGGAACTCACCCACCGGCTGCTGCCCGCAATGGTTGAACAACGATGGGGACGAATCATCAACGTGGCATCGATTGCGGGCCTGTTCACCTGCACACCGCAAGACGTCTTGTACGCGGCGACCAAGTCGATGATCGTCAAGTTCAGCGAAGGCATCTCCGCGGAGTATGCCGGACTGGGTGTCAGCTGCCTGGCCAGCCTGCCCGGGTTCACCGATACCGAGATCTTCTCCACCTCGAAGTTCGAGAAGCAGGTCCAGTCCAACCCCGCGATGAGGATGGCGCTGATGAGCCCGGAATGCGTTGCCCGCGAGGCCTATGCCGCCGTGATGGCGGATCGGCGGCTGCGGGTGCACGGGTGGCACCACAAGGCGCTGGCGGTGGCGCTACTGCACACACCGACGGCGGTCCGGCGCAGCATGTCGATCCGAATGGCCGACGTACAGCACGACTGATCCCGCGAAAGGCAGGGCCGATGACTGACCGCAAGAGACTGGTGTTCTGGGGCCCCGGCCATATCGGCGGCGCTGCGCTGAGGGAGGTGCTTAAGTCCCCAGATAGGTTCGACGTCGTCGGTGCCCGCGTCTACAGCCCCGACAAACACGGGCGAGACGTGGGCGAGCTCGTTGGCGTCGGCCCGATTGGGGTGACCGCTACGACCGAGACCGCCGAGATCTTGTCCCTGGACGCCGATTGCGTCGTGTTCACGCCGCTACCTCTCGACCACGACCAGGTCACCCGGGATGCATTGGCGCTACTCAGATCCGGCAAGAACATCGTGACCACCACCTCGTTCCACTACCCTGAGATGCTCGGACCCGAGCACGTCGCACAGCTGGAAGCAGCATGTCGCGAAGGATCGGCGACGTTGCACGGGACGGGCATTCACCCATCGTTCATGGCCGAACGACTCGTCCTGACCTTGACCGGGCTATTCACCGACGTCCACCACATCCGCCTGGCTGAGGCATGTGACACCTCGAAAGCCCTGCACGAGATGGCGCCTGAGTTCCTCGCCGTCATCGGCTTTGGTCAACCACTGGACGCCATTACTCCCGAGGGACTGGGGGCGCTGCTGGTTAATCCGTACTACCACGGGGTCATGGGATACGTCGCCAATGCGTTGTTCGGGGCGTCACCCGACCAATTGCGCTTCGAACACGAACATTACGGACTTCCCGCCGACCGTGACTACCACTTTCCGAACGTGACCATCGCGCAGGGCAACGCTTTGACCCTCGTGCACGTACACCGCGGATACATTGGCGACCATCACTTCTTCACCAACGAGGAGTACTACTACGTCGGAGCCGAACAACGAACGGTAGGACCAGCCGGGCCGCCGTTTGGCCCCTACAACGGCCAAGCGAACTATGCTGTCGAGGTATCGGGCGATCCGTTCGACCTGACCTTGCAACTCGATCTGGCCTCAACCCGCTCCGACAACGTGCCGGCCATCACCTATATGTCCGTGGTGCCCCTCCTACAGTCGATCGATCAGGCGATCGACGCCGAACCGGGCATCCTGCATCCGGCCGCTGAGCCGCACTTCCGCGCAGCGCACAGCCGATGATCGCGACATCTCATTCGCCGATGGACATCACGCGCTTGGTGCTGCGGAACGTGCCCGGTGACTGTCCAAACCAGCGGTGAAAGGCCTTGGACAATGCGGCCGCATCGTGGTAGCCGAGCCTGTTGGCGACCGTATCGATCGTTAGGCTCGGATCAGTGAGGAGGGAGGCAGCCATTGATGCGCGGGCATCACCCACCAACGATCGATAGGACGTTCCTTCGGCGGCCAGACGGCGCCGCAGAGTGCGCGTGTCGATGTGCAACTCGTGAGCCACCCGCTCCATCGTGGGCGGAGCCGCCGACGAGGCGTCGATTCGCGACCTCACGACCGATGAAAACCGCTGTCGCACAGTGCGTTGTCGCACCATGCTAGAGATGACTGGCTGCAGGTCTCTTGAGGTGCCGGGGTCGGATTGGCTCGGTGCTGCATCAAGGGCCGCACGGTCGAACGCCAAAATGGTGCGTGCGCCTTCATCGATGTGAAAGCCGGGAAGGGCGCTGCGCAGGTGTGCGATCTCGCCGTCGTCGAGTTGTACGGTTGCGTGCAAACCGTTGGTCTGCCCCGTGATCACCGTCCAAGCGCGACAGAATGTGGTGA
This sequence comes from Mycobacterium sp., assembly GCA_003165155.1. Lineage (GTDB taxonomy): Bacteria > Actinomycetota > Actinomycetes > Mycobacteriales > Mycobacteriaceae > Mycobacterium. Next base: position 16,224 of record PLSK01000318.1, read on the forward strand.
GGTCACGGGCAACGAGCAGGGTCCGGACGTCCTCGGGGATGGAGGTGTCGTCGAGGCAGACGACTTCGGAGTGTCCGTCATCGACATAAAGTGGTTTGACGAATGCGTACGTCAAGCTCAAGGCCTGGATTCCGAGCTGTATTGCCTCGCGAACGGTTTGTGCGGCAAGGAATGCCACCCCCAGCAGGCCAAGGCTCGAGAACGAGAAGTGTTGCGCGCAGCGCACCCCCAGTCCGGGCCGCGGCCCGAGAAGCGTCACCAGGTTGCGTGCCACTTGCAATTCGTCGCAGGCGTCCACCTCTAGCCCGGCGGTCTGCAGGTCACCCGGTCTGAGCAATGTCTTGTCGAGCAGGGCTGCCTCGTTTAGTTCGAGATCGGCCCCAGCGGCGACCATCCCGCGGATGGTCGCCGCGCCGCGACGGAAGTCCCAGGGCGCGCTCGACGCGGTGGTGTGCAGCACGGCTATACCATCCAGGTCCACGCGTATGCGTGCTTGACCGTGCTGGAGCTGCAAAGTGTCTGCACACCAAGCAGTCCGGGCAGAACCGAGATCTGCTCGACGACCGTGGCCAAGAGCGTGTCCCGGTCGGGGGCGATCATCACCGCGATGAGGTCGAATCCGTGCAGAACGAGGTTGATTTGCGTGACGTCGTCTCGCGGTGCCAACGCTCCGACTAGCGCGTTGACACCACCGGGTGCCGCCTTGAGCCCCAAGATGGCGTGCGCACTCATGCCGGCTGCGGCCAGATCGCACACCGCTTGAATGCGGAAGACCCCCTGCGACAGCATGCTCTTGATGCGCCCGCGGACCGTTGCCTCCGAGACGCCAAGCTGGGCGGCCAGCTCGCGATTGCTGCGACGGCCGTTGATCTGAAGAAGGCCGATTATCGCCAAGTCCAACTCGTCAACGTTCCCGTTAGCCTGAGGCGAAGGGGTGACGGGGGTTTCGGGCGCGAACACTGCCCAACTCGAGTCGAACTTCACCACGTCCAGCGCTACGCATCCGTGAATGTTGGCGACTCCCGGGATCGACGGCAGCGTCGTTCCGAACAAGTCGCCGATGTGGCGACGGTCGCGGCCCAGCAGCGTCGCCACGACGTCGAAGCGCCCTGTGCAAACGGTGACCGACATCGCCTCGGGCATCCGAGCCAGGTCTGCGGCGACGTCGTAGGCCGACCTGCCTGAAACGTCGATCATCGCGAACGCGAGCTGACTGTGCTGGAGCAGACGGATGTCGGTCAAGGCCGTGACGCGCAACCTGCCGGTATCTTCCAACCGGCGTAGCCGCGCGGCCACAGTCACCTCGCTGACCCCCAGTTGGACTGCCAGCAAGCGGTTGGTTTCCCTCCCGTTACGTCGCAGGCGGTCGATGAGCAGGCGGTCGATGAGCGTGCGGTCGATTGCGTCGGGCGCGTGGTGGGGCCCGTCGCGGTCCCGAAGGAGCTGCGTCCGTGGGGCATCGTCGCGCACCACGCCCTCCGGTTCAGCTGGCCGCACCATGGCACCTCGACCGCGGATGTGCGGCCCAACCAGGCGTGATGACCGACCTGAGGCCGTCTCGTCGAGACTGGTGATACCGCGACGACCGCGGGTACGCAAAGCCTCTTCTCACCTGCGGAGCATATACATTTTGCGTTCCTTCTTGGGCAAATCGATGATGATGGCGAAGTCTGGAACGCAGATCCTATAGTGCCGACGGTGCGCCAGCGTCTGCACCGTAGGCCACTCGCCCAGAAGGCATGGGTTTATGCCATTAGCGCCGCCCCGAAGCGACAAAATGCAGACTTAGTATTGCAATTACGTACGCATATGTGAGATACATCAAGTGTGGCGTAGCGCACTTATCGGTTGAAACGTTCAGGCATGCCGAGCCTCTCGCGCGCCTCGGCTTGTGGTTGCCGAGGCCGGTGGTCGGGGTATGGCGTCGATACCCGATGCGGTAAGGCCGCGCTAGACCGCGATCGCGATGAGAGACCAACGAAAGGACACGTTCCGATGACCCAACTCCTCGGCCAGGCGCCGCCGATGTACCCGGTGCCGCCGGCCGACATCTCCGCGCCGCACGTCTGGAGCATGGCTTTCACGGTCATTTGCCTGACCTTCTGGGTGCTGGCCCTAATTTGGGTGGTGCGCTTGGCTTTCCGCGGAGACAAATTGGGACTGGTGTTCCTGGCCGGCGGTTTGTGCATGGGACTACTCGAGCCGTACCTCGACTATCTCGGCCTGCTGTGGTTCGCGAGTGACAACGTCGCGGTCACCGTCAACCTCTTCGCTCGACACATCCCGCTCTACGTGGTGCTGGGATATTCGTTCTTCTTCGGCCTGCAGGCCTACGTGATCTACCGCGCCATCTTGCTCGGCAAGGGCGCCAAGTTCTTCGTCTACGCCTACGCGCTCTCCTGGATCTTCGACGCGGCCCTGCAGATCACCGGCGCGCAGTTCGGGCTCTACAAGTACTACGGGCAGCAACCGTTCTTGTTCTTCGGGGCGCCGGCCTGGTGGTACACCATCGACGCCACATTGCAACTAACCGCCGGTTTCGTTTTCTTCCTATTGCGTCACCGCTTGGTCGGCTGGGGTCAGCTGATCGTCATTCCGATCCTGCCCGGTCTCTACGCGGGGCTCAACGGTGCCCTCGGATGGCCGACGTTCACCGCGCTGAACAGCAACTTCACTGCTGAGCTGAACGGGAACGGCTCCACGGCGCTGGTGTACCTCGGCGGACTGACGACCGTCGTGCTGAGCCTTCTGCTGGTCTGGCTCCTCATCAGCGAGATCGGACGTGCTCAGCGACGGGCTGGCATCGACGTCAACGGCAAGGTGAGTCTGCGTGAAGTCATGCTGGCCAAGATCGGGGTAGGAATCGGGCTTGGTGACCCAACGGTCCCCACATCCGAAACCCCTCTCGGCCAACCGGTTCGCCGCTGACGCGGTCGGAACCGGCTCGGGCCGCCATCAGGGTTTGTGCCCGAAATTTCTGGACTGCAGCATGATTCAAAAATTCAAACATTCAATGACCACGCGAAGTTCCACAACACAGGCAAGGAGTGCGCCATGACGTACAAAGTCATCACATGGGGGCCCGGGGAAGTCGGCGGTACCGCGCTACGCGCGATTTTGCGCCGCCCAGAGCTCGAGGTGGTCGGCTGCAAGGTCTACAGCGAGGCCAAGAACGGAGTCGACGTCGGAGTACTGGCCGGCGGTGACCCGATCGGCGTGCTGGCGACCACCGACACCGAGCGGCTCATCGGCCTTGACGCCGACTGCGTCGTACATACTCCAATGCTGCCGTTCGACATCTCCGACACCGACGCCGAGATCATCCGGCTCCTCGAATCGGGTAAGAACGTCGTCTCCGCCGTGTCTTACACGGCGCCAGAGTTCTTCGGAGACGACTACCGCGACAAGTTCGACGCGGCGTGCCAGCGCGGTGGTGTGTCGTTCCATGGCAGCGGCATCTACCCGGGCTTCATCGAACGGCTCGCCGTTGGCCTGACTGGCTGCGTCACCGAGGTCGACCATGTAACCATCATCGAAGCCGCCGATGGGCTGCGCGCGTTGAGCCCGATGGTGCTGCAATTCGCCGGTTGGGGACAGGACCCCGATGTCGTTGCCGCCGGCAATGCAGTGACAGACGTCCAGAAGCGGTTCTACTGCCAAAGCGTTGCCTACATCGCTCGACGCCTGTTCGGCCTCGACCCCGACGACTACCAGATCGAAACGACCTTCCGCGGAATCCCGGCAACCGAAGTGTTCGAGGCAAGCCCCGAACTCATCATCCAGCCGGGCCAGACACTGCTGCTGCACAACACTTACCGCGGCCTCGTCGGGGATCGCGAGTTCTTCCGGGGTGAGTGGTACTGGTACCTCGGCGAGCAGAACTATCCCCTCGACAGCGGTGTGGGCGGCGGCTCGCACTACGAGATCGCCATCAAGGCCCCAGGTACCGACATCGCGATGAACTTCGACGCGACGGTCGACGCCGATGACCCCATCGCAGCAACCACCTACCTGACCGCGGCCCCCCTGGTGACCGCGATCGTTCCCGTGTGCGCGGCGCCGGCGGGGGTGGTGTATCTCGATACGCCGTCCTACGCCGCGCGTTCCCTGGCCGACTTGGCGGCCCGATCCGCGGTCGCACCGCGATGACCTACTCCGTGTGAGCCGGCAGTCCGTGACCTCGTCTGCGCCCGCTCGCCCGGTCATGTCGCAGCGGCCCTTACAGATTCCTGGCGAACCCGGTGTATGGGTGTTTCTCATCTGCGAGATGGTGGTATTCACCGCACTTTTCGGGGTCATCGCGTTCAACGGAAGCGTCAACCGGCAGATCTTTGCGGATGCCCAGCACGCCCTGATCACGCCCCTGGGGATGATCAACACATGCGTGCTGATCGGCGGATCGGTGGTCGTGATGCTTGCGATCGCGGACGTGCAGGCGGGACGACATTCCAAGGCCGCCCGCCTGATGGCCGCGGCGATGGCGTGTGGCGTGGTGTTCGCGGTGATCAAGGGGATCGAATACGCCACGGTGATTCACCACGGTATGTGGATCCACACCAACGTGTTCTGGTTGTTGTTCTTCGTCGTCACGGGCGCTCATCTGCTGCACGTGCTCGTCGGGGTCACCGTGCTGGGGCTGGCCCGAAGGGCAGTCGGCAACGGCCTACCCGGATCGCGCGACCATGATCTGTTCCTCTCGGCCGCCTGCTATTGGCATCTGGTCGACCTGTTGTGGCTGGTGCTGTTTCCTCTCTTTTATCTGGCGAACTGAGATGAAGAGAGCCAACGAAAAGCCGCCACAGCTGGCAACCACCGGGCTGTATATCGGCGGGGGTCTGCTGCTACTCACACTGGGTTCTTACGTACTGGGCATCGACCACCTGCTGGGTTCCTCACGCCCAGCGATGGCCGTCGTTCTGGTCATCGCCTTCGTCAAGGTCTGGCTCGTCAGTTTCTACTTCATGGATCTGCGGCACGCGCCGCGATGGCTTGGTGCCATCGTGAACTGTTGGATCCTCACGACCTTCCTGCTAGTCGTGGGGCTCTACGTTATGCCATGACTATCGCGCTCCACGGTGCGTGCCTATCGTGACTAGATGACGAGGGAGACAACAATGTTGGCATCGACGACCTGGCCTTCACGTGGTTCCACCAGAGTCGGCATCATCTCAGGCTGGGCGCTAATCGCACTGATGGGAACTGGGTTTCTGCTCGGTGATCTCATCCCTCCGCCGGGTCCCTACGACGCCACAACGACTGCGGCCTTCTACCACGATCACGTCGACCTCAAGCGATTCGCCGTGATCTGCCTGATTGTCGGCGGCACGATGTTCATTCCCTTTGGTGCTGCCATCGCCGATCGGCTGCGTCGCGTCGATGGCATCGGTCCGGTCTTGGCGATGAGCCAAGTTGGCGCATCCATCGCCACCGCGACTTTGATGATGGTCTTCGGACCGATGCTCTTGGTGGCCCTTCAACGCCCTGACATGCCCGACTCCACGTACCAGTTGCTCAATCACGTGGCGTGGATGGCCTGGGCTGGACTCTGGCAGCCAGGAGCGCTGCAGGCTCTGGTCACCGGCGTGGCAATCTTCAGCGACAAGTCACCCACGCCCGTATTTCCACGCTGGGTCGCGTGGTACAGCCTATTCATGGCCTTCGGTTCCCTGACGGGCTCACTCATTCCCTTCGTCATCAGCGGACCATTCGCGTGGAACGGCGTGATGGGATTCTGGGTCGCCGCCGTGGTGTATTTTGCGTGGTTTGCCATAATGCTCTCCCAATTTCACCTTGCCAATCAGCGCGCCCGTAACGACATTCGCTCACGCGGTATCGCACCCCCAGCAGGCGTAAATGATCACGAGGGCGCGACCTCGCCTTCGATCGTCTAGCGGCGGTGTGGCTTCAGCATCGCGCCGCCTAAAAACATTCGGCGCACCAGCGGGACCCGCGCCTCTACCCACCTCGATCTTGGCAGGGAGTGCTTTCGTGTCACGTGCCTAGGATTGCTGACAAGCCGGGAATCTACCCCTGCCATGTGGTCGTTCAAGGCTGGCAGACAAGCGGAATGGTCAGTCGTTACCAAATCGCGCAGCATGAGGACAAGCGGTGGATCTGATGTCTGCGTGAGGCACGCGATATCCGGTCGAAGCGGATAGCGACCTGGCGGGAGACCGGGCACAGGTCCTGACCTGTGGGTCGACGCCCTTGCCGCCAGACGGCTCAAGGTGGCACTGGACTATATGGCCGGCATAGGCGACCTGATGGCCGCGGGCCCGCTGACCGGGCATCAACGAGCGTGCCATGCCATGGCGCGTTGAAGTCAGCCGAAGGCGGTGTGCGGCAGAGCCAGCAGCTTTTCTTTTGTTTATTCGGGGCCGTGGGCAAAGACGGAATCGAGGCAGGAGGCGACCAGGGTGATCTGGTCGTCGAGTTTCTCCTCGCAGGCGGATTCGAGGTGTTCCTTGCGGCGCCATGCGGCCCATTTCGCTTGTCCGACTGCGCCGTAACCGGCCAGATGCGGTGCGACGGGTTCGAGGGTGACGGCGCGGTGACGCGCGACGGCCCGTGCCGAGCGGAGCAGTTCGTCGGGGTCGATGCCGTGGCGGGCGAGTGCGACGATGTCGACGTAATCACGCCAACGGGTACTGGTGATGCCGCGTTCGAGGATGGTGACGCCCTTCTCGGCGATGGTGGTCTCGGGCGCGTAACCGAGGAGCGTGATCGGGTCGCCGAGGATCCGGTCGATGGTTACCTCGCGGGGAGGCGGAATGATCGGGTCTCCGGTGGATACATCCCAGGCCGCGGCGCCCTTCCACGGTCCGATCGATACGGCGACCCGTACACGCAGGCCCGGGTAGTCGGCCTGCTCGCGAATCTCCTGCACGCTGATCGTGTCGAGGTCGAACACCACACCGTCATCGACGTCGGTCGCGGCGATGTCACGGACCACGTGGGCGAGATGCTCGGCGGTGACGTCAGCGTGGATGGCGTTGGAGTCGGCATCCTTCGTCGGGCGCCGTGCCCCGTAGGCGGCGAGCAGAACCCCGCCCTTGAGGACGAAGTCGCCGGCATGGGAGGTGCGGGTGAGTCGGTCCAGGAACGATTCGAGGGTGTGCCGAATCAGGTACTCCTGCGTCGGTGCGCCGGTCCCGCTGTTGGCCGCTGCGGAACGGGCGACAGACTGGATCCGGTGGAACACCGCGTCGCCGGCGCTCACCCCAGCATGTCCAATGCTTGCAGGATCGGGGACTTCGCCCGCGGGAGGCGGGACGCGATCTCGATCAGCCGGGCCGGTTTGCCACCGCGGCGCAGCCATTCGCGCAGCGCGTCGCGCGCCAGTTCGTATCCGACCC
>PLSK01000100.1 GCA_003165155.1 Mycobacterium sp.
GGCGGTGCGGGCGGCAACGGCGGCGCCGGCAAGGCGGACGCTGGCGCTGCGGGCGGCGCCGGCGGCGCCGGTTTGGACGGCGGCGTGGCGGGCACCGCCGGCGCGGCCGGCACCGGCCTCGGCGCAGCTGGCACGGCGGGCACCGTCGGCACCGGTGGTGTCGGCGGCAACGGCGGCATCGGCGGTGACGTCACCAGCGGTGCCGGTGCCGGTGGTCACGGCGGCAACGCCGGCAAGGGTGGTGCGGGTGCCATAGGTGGTGCCGGTGGCGTTGGTGGCGTCGGCGGTGACGTCACCAACGCCCTCAGCAGCGGTGCCGGTGGTGCCGGTGGCAATGGTGGGGTCGGTGGCGCCGGCACCGCCGGTAATGGCGGTATCGGCGGCGCTGCCGGCCACGGCGGCTTCACCGCCGGCATCGCTGCCGGTGGTGCCGGTGGCAATGGTGGGGTCGGTGGAGACGGCACCGGTGGCAACGGCGCTGACGGTGGCGCCGGTGGCTACGGCGGTGCCGGCGGCAGCGGTGCCGGTGCCGGCGGGCAAGGTGGCAACGGTGGCGCGGCCGGCAATGCCCTCGGCGCGACCGGCAACGGCGGTAACGGTGGCGCGGCCGGCAACGGCGGTATCGCGGGCACCGGTGCCGGTGCCGGCGGGCAAGGTGGCAACGGTGGCGCGGCCGGCAACGGCGGGGCGGTCGGCAATGGCGGCACCGGCGGCGTCGGCGGTAACGGCGGCGCCGGCTTTACCGGCACGGCTGGCGTGAGCGGCGGCGGCACCGGCGGCACCGGCGGCACCGGCGGCATCGCCGGCATCGGCGGCAAGGGCGGATTAGGCGGGACGACATCCGGTAACGGCGGTAACGGCGGGGTCGGCGGCCTCGGCGGCGTTGGCGGCGGGGGTGGCGTCGGCGGCACCGGTACTATCGGCGCCGCCGGGATCGCCGGCGGGGTTGGCGGTACCGGCGGCACCGCTGGTGGCGGCGGTATCGGCGGTCTTGGCGGTAACGGTGGCGCGGCCACCCTCGGCAGCACTGCGGGCCTCGGCGCCGCTGGCGGTGCCGGCGGCGACGGCGGAACCGGTGGCACTGGCGGCACCGGCGGCACCGGCAACGGCGGCACGAACGCCGGAAGTCCCGGTAAGGGCGGCGGCACCGGCGGCACCGGCACCGCGGGTGGTGCGGCTACCGGAATCACCGGCGGCGCCGGCGGTGCCGGCAGCGGGACCGGCGGGACCGGCGGGACCGGCGGCGCCGGCGGGCCTGCCTAACCCGGCGGTATAGCGCACTCGGACGGGGTGGCGGCGCATCGGCGAAGCTTCGCCAGTACCGCATCGTGCTGCCTCCCAGCACGTTTAGCACGATGCTGCACCGATCGTTGGCGGCGAGCTGGAACCCAACGGAGAAACGTCATGCGTGACGAAACGCCTGGCGGTAGCAGTCCCCCTTCGGGGGCGACTCCACAAATCATTTAGCTCGGCGTAGATCCCGACGTCTGCATAGCCAACCAATCCCCATGCTCTCCCGCGAGAAAGCTCCGGAGCAATGAGGCACCATGGGAAGGGGCGAGCGCAGGAGTAGGGGGCGACGGTGCCGAGTCAGTTCGGCGTGGACGAGCGCGACCTCGGGGACACCCGGAAAGCCAATTCGAATTTCGTTGGCACGGGCGGACTCAGCGTATCGGTAACGATGCTCTACGAGCGCGCGCGAAACTGGTGGATCGGCTCCGATCCGGGACTGCTGCGACTGCGGGCCGCAACCCGGACGACCGCCTCGCTGGCCTGCTCCCTGGGGATCCTTTACCTGCTGACCAGGGCAACGGGACAACCTCTTACGGTCGCGTTGCTCGGCGTCATCATCACGATGATCGCAGCCCAATCCGTCAACGAGGCTGACCCACGGCAGCAGCGGATCACGATGGCGCTGCTACCACTTCCCGCCGCACTCTCCATCACCGCCGCCTCGCTGCTCGCGGTCCACTTGGTGGCCGGCGACGTCGTCTTCGTGGTGGTGGTGTTCGCTGCGGTGTACGCCAGTCGCTTCGGGGCCCGCGGCAGAGCGCTGGGCATGGTCGCATTCAATGCATATTTCGCCACTTTGTATCTGCGGGCCAGCATTTCGGAGTTGCCCTGGATGATCGGGGCCGTCGTGGTGGGAACGGTGTGCACATTCGTCATACGCACCTACGTCCTGCCCGACCGACCCGAACGCGTGCTGCGTGCCACCGTTAGGGCGTTGCGGGCGCGGATGGCCATCGTCGTCGATGCGACCACAGAAGCCGTTCGGACCGGCTACCTGGACGAACGGCGCCTCCGCCGCATGCGGGCCCGCACCATCCGGCTCAACGAGACCGCGCTGTTGATACAGGATCAGATCGAAGACAACGCCAACCCGGCCATGCTGTGGCCAGGAGTAACCGGTGAGCAACTGACCCCTTGGCTGTTCGACGCCGAACTCGCCGTCGAGTGGGTCTCTACCGCAGGGCGACGACTTGCCGTCCTCGACACGGACACAGGCTCAGAAGACCACGCAGCGATACCCACCACCACCCGCGTCGAACTGGTCGCGGCGCTCACCCAGCTCGCGCGGGCACTGCGCGTACCGCAACCGGGTGGGCTGCAACAAGCCGCCGAACAGGCCCAACGGGTCCTTGATCGGCAGCCGCGTCCGACGCCCGCCGACGACCCCGGTAATGCCGCTATCCGCCGCCTCGCCCTGGCAATTATCAACGCCGCGAAAGCAACTGCCGATGTCCGGGCGATAGTCGAGGGCGCCGCCCCCTTGAGCACCGACGCGGCACCGGCGCCGGCCTCCGACGGCGACGGCCAGCAGGCGGACAAACAGAGCAGCGGTCTGCGGCCGAGTACCCGGCAAGCCATCCAGGTTTCCCTTGCCGCGGCACTGGCTATCGTCGCCGGCCAATTGGTGTCCCCGACCCGCTGGTTTTGGGCCGTCATCGCGGCGTTCGTCATCTTCGCCGGCACCAACTCCTGGGGCGAAACCCTCACCAAAGGGTGGCAGCGGCTGATCGGCACCATGCTCGGCGTGCCGTGCGGCATGTTGGTGGCCACGCTGTTCGCTGGCAATCAGCTCGGCTCACTCGTGATGATCTTCGTGTGCCTGTTCTGCGCGTTCTACTTCAAGGACGTTACCTACAGCCTGATGACCTTCTGGATCACCACGATGCTGGCATTGCTCTACGGCCTGCTTGGTCAGTTCTCCTTGAGCGTGCTGATGCTCCGGATCGAAGAGACCGCGATCGGCGCCGTCATCGGGATAACCGTGGCCATCCTGGTGCTGCCGACCAACACTCGAACCGCCATCCGCGACGACACCCGTTCGTTCTTGACTGCGCTGTCCGCCCTGATCGAGAACTCCGTGGCGACCATGTTCTGTGACGGCAAGGCGGTGAGCCCGACGGAGCAGGCACGTGAGCTCGACCGCAGCCTGCAGCAGTTCCGGGTTACCGCAAAACCGCTGATGGCCGGCGTGGCCGGCCTTGCCGGCCGGCGCAGCATTCGGCGCGGCTTGCGGCTGTTTACCGCCTGCGATCGGTACGGACGAAGCCTCGCGCGCAGCAGTGAGCAGTACCAAGAACCCGTCGGGACGCAACCGCAGAGCGATGCGTTCATGTCGGCCGCGGCG
>PLSK01000311.1 GCA_003165155.1 Mycobacterium sp.
AGCAAGAGCAAAGTGATCGCCGACTCCGAGCGAATCATCGCCCGCATGCTGGCGGTGGTGCTGCGCCGCCGCATGCAACAGGCCGGGATGGATACCGGCGGCGTGGAGCCATGGGCCTATTCGATGGTCGGCGGCGTGCAGCTGGCCACCCACTCGTGGATGTCAGATCCGCGGATGAGCAGCGACGAATTGATCGACTACCTGACCATGCTCAGTTGGAGCGCGATGTGCGGGATCGTCGAGGTCGCCGGGTCGCTGGTGAAGTTCCGCGAGGAGCCGCATCCTTCGCCGATCGTCCCACCCCTGTCGTTTTGAGCCTGCCCCCTACTTCACGCAGGTGAATTGCCCGACGTTGCAGACGCCCTTGTGGAAGAAGTTTTCACACCCGGTCAGGTAGTGCATGTAGCGGTCGTAGATCTCTTGTGACTGGATCTCGATCGCGCGCTCCTTGTTAGCCTCCAGATTGGCCGCCCACAAATTCAGCGTGCGCTCGTAGTGCTCCCCCAGTAATTGCACCCGCTCGACCGTGAACCCGGCGTCCGGCGCGAGCTTCAAGAGGTCCTCCTGAGACGGCAACTGGCCGCCCGGGAAAATCACCTCGCCGATAAACTTCATAAATCGGATATCAGACATCGTCAATTTAACGCCGCGATCGAACATCGATTTCTGGGTGTAGGCCAGAATCGTGTGCAGCAGCATCCTGCCGTCGCCGGGCAGGACGTCATAGGCACGCTCGAAGAATGCAGGATAGCGCTCACTCTTGAACGCTTCGAATGCGCCGATGGTGACGATGCGGTCGACCTTGTCCTCGAACTCTTCCCACCCCTGCAACCGCACCTCGACCGTGCGTTCTGTCGGGATCGTGGCGAGCTTGGCCTTGCTGTACGCGGCTTGGTTCTTGCTGAGCGTGATGCCGATGACGTTCACGTCGAATTTCTCGATTGCCCGGACCATCGCGCCGCCCCAGCCGCAGCCGACGTCGAGCACTGTCATCCCGGGTTCGAGGTTGAGCTTGCCCAGCGCCAGGTCGAACTTCGCGTTGGATGCCTCTTCCAACGTCATGTCGTCACGCTCGAAGTAAGCGCATGTGTAAGCCATTGTCGGGTCTAGGAACAGCGCGAAAAACTCGTCAGAAACGTCGTAAATCGATTGCGACTCTTCGTAATATGGCTTCAACTGCGTCATGCTCGCTACGTACCTCTCGTCTGTTGATCGCCGAGAATCGTACCCGACGCGTGTAGCAGGTGTCACACCAACTCNNCGGCCTGCCTCCACCATACGCAGCAGCAACGGCGGTGGCGCGTACTGCGGCTCTTTGAATTCCTCGAACATCTTGTCGGCAATCAGCTTGAGGGTGTCCAGCCCAACCAGGTCGGAAAGCCGCAGCGGACCCATCGGATGGGACAGCCCGGCGACGACGGCCTTGTCGACGTCTTCCACGGTGGCAAAACCGGCCTCGACCATCCGTACCGCCGACAGCAGATACGGCACCAACAGTGCGTTCACCACGAAGCCGGACCGATCGGAGCAGCGCACCACCTGTTTGCCCAATACGTTGCTGGCGAATTCTTCGGTACGGGCCGCGGCGGCTTCGTCGGTGACCAACGTGCTGACCAACTCCACCAGCGGTAGAACCGGAACCGGGTTGAAGAAGTGCAGGCCCAGCACGCGCTGCGGGTTTTTGGTGGCCGCCGCGATCTTCATGATCGGGATACTGGAGGTGTTCGACGCCAGCACCGCGTCGGGATCGGTGACGACGCGGTCCAGGTCGGCGAAGATCTGCGCCTTGATCGCCTCGTCCTCGACGATGGCTTCGATCACCAGTTGCCGGTCAGCTAAGTCGTTGAGATCTGTCGTGAAGGTCAGCTTGCTCAATGCGCGCTCGCGCTCGCGCTCGGTCACCTTGCCCGCGCTGACGCCGCGCTCCAGCGACTTCACCATGCGGTTGCGTCCCGCGGTAATCAGCGCGTCGGTGGTCTCAAACACCGTCACGTCGACGCCCGCGCGCACGGAGACTTCGGCGATACCGGATCCCATCTGCCCGGCCCCGATGACCCCTACCCGCTGGATTGCTGCGTCACTCACTAGTTTTTCTCCGGTCGTATTGTCATGTACCGCAATAGGCCCCGCCCAGGTTCGCTGGGCGGGGCCTCTGCTGTCAACTCTCGGTTTCACCCGCGAGCAGTCGCAAAATCGCCTGGTCTGGGTCGCAGTAGGGCGATTCTGTTTCCGCTCCGCAATAACTCAGTGGGCTACACCTCATGGTTTCACTTCGTCTTCGCGGGCGAGCCCGCTCATCCTCAGTGAAACTGCCCCTCTTCGGTGGAGCCGGTCAGAGCGGTGGTCGACGAATTTGGGTCGACCGTGGTGGCGATGCGGTCGAAGTAGCCGGCGCCGACTTCACGCTGGTGCTTGGTCGCGGTGTAGCCGCGCTCCTCGGCGGCGAACTCGCGCTCCTGCAGCTCGACATATGCGCTCATCTGGTTGCGGGCGTAACCGTAAGCCAGATCGAACATCGAGTAGTTCAGCGCGTGGAAGCCGGCCAGCGTGATGAACTGGAACTTGAACCCCATTGCCGCAAGCTCCTTTTGGAACTTCGCGATGGTGCTGTCGTCGAGGTGTTGGCGCCAGTTGAACGACGGCGAGCAGTTGTACGCCAACATCTGGTCGGGGTGCTCGGCCTTGACCGCCTCGGAGAACCTGCGCGCCATCTCGAGGTCCGGGGTGCCGGTCTCCATCCAGATCAAGTCTGCGAACGGCGCGTAGGCCTTGGCCCGCGCGATGCAGGGCTCGATGCCGTTCTTGGTGCGATAGAACCCTTCCCGGGTGCGCTCGCCGGTGATGAACGGCTGGTCGCGCTCGTCGACGTCCGACGTGATGAGCGTGGCAGCTTCGGCGTCCGTCCGGGCGATGACAACGGTCGGAACGTCGCACACGTCGGCCGCCAGCCGGGCCGAGGTCAGCGTGCGGATGTGCTGTTGAGTCGGAATCAACACCTTGCCGCCCAGGTGACCGCATTTCTTCTCCGAGGCCAGCTGGT
>PLSK01000035.1 GCA_003165155.1 Mycobacterium sp.
TTCTCCGGACTAAAGCCGCGAAGGTTTTGTATTGCAGGACTTGGCGGCCCGACCGCGGGAGCAGGTATCAGGCGATTCCGAGGGCGGCAGCGGTGAGGTACCAGAGGCGTTCGGTGGCTTGGTCGGGGCTGGGGAGCGGGGTGATGCGAAGCTGCTGGGCGATGCCGTGGCGCAGTCCGCCGATGACGAAGGCGCCGGCGCTGTCGGGGTCGATGTCGGCAGGTAGCTGGCTCAAGGCTTGGCCGCGCCGGATGTTGTCCACGGCGTTGTCGCTCATGTTCTGGATATAGACGGCTTCGAGCTCTGTGAGCTGCGGGTCCAGGACGGCGCGGTTTAGCAGGATCGGGGCGAGCGGGTCGGCGAAATGGTAGGCGACGAACCGGCGGGTGCGTTCGCGCTCGCGGTTGCCCCAATCCGCCTCGGCGGGCAGGTGCGAGTCACCGATGGCGTGGCGGAGTCCTTCGTAGAAGCCTTCATAGATCGCTGCCAGCAGACCGCTTTTGGAGCCGAAGTGGTGATAAAGCGCACCGGTGCTCAGCCCGGCGCGGCGGGTCAGCGCGCTAAGTTCCATCACGCCGTTGCCGCGGACCAGTTCGGTGCGGGCGGCGTCGAGAAGGTGTTGACGCCCGGTCGGGGGGCGTGCCACAGTGGCAAGCATAACAGAACTCAGTTATGTTCCCGTTCCCGAGGAGTCCCTCATGAGTACCGAAGCGTCGTCGTTGCTGGAAATGGGCGTTGATCTGGCCGGGACCTATCGCCGGACTCGGAGCAGTGGCGACAGTGTCGACGCGCTAGTCGCCGAGACGGATCTGGCCGCCGTGCGGCGCGACGGATATGTGATCCTGCCCGGCCTGCTGACCCCCACCGAACTCGACGACATCCGCGAAGCCGTTGCGCCGCTGCTGGATCGGCACGGCCGTAACCGGTTCGAGGGGCATACCACCCAGCGCGTGTACAGCGTGTTGAACAAGACCCGCACCTGCGATCG
The DNA here is from genome assembly GCA_003165155.1 of Mycobacterium sp. Classification (GTDB taxonomy): domain Bacteria; phylum Actinomycetota; class Actinomycetes; order Mycobacteriales; family Mycobacteriaceae; genus Mycobacterium. The sequence continues at coordinate 989 of PLSK01000035.1, forward strand.
GATCGCTGACCACCCGCGCGTGCTGGCGTTGCTGGACCGGCTGTTCCTGCCGAACTACCTGCTGTCGATGCTGCAGGTGATCAACATCCTGCCAGGCGAGCAGGCGCAGATGCTGCACACCGACGACGGCTTCTACCCACTGCCGCGCCCGCGCGGCGCTCTGGGCGCGGCGACGATCTGGGCGATCGACGACTTCACCGCCGACAACGGCGCCACCGACATCATCCCCGGCAGTCACCTGTGGGGGCAGCGGATACCCGACCAGACCGAGCGTGAACCGGTGGTGATGAGCGCGGGGTCGTGTGTGTTCTTCGTGGGCACGCTGTGGCACGGCGGCGGAGCGAACCGCTCGCAGTATCCGCGCCTGGCTGTGACCGCCCAGTACTGCGAACCGTGGCTGCGCCCGCAGGAGGCGTTCACCCTGTCCACGACTCGAAACACGGTGCGTGCGGTGTCAGAGGACATCCGCCGCATGCTCGGCTACAGCATCCACTCGCCGTTCATCGGCCAGGTCGACGGCATGCACCCCAAACGACTGCTCGAACCCGGCGCCCAGCCGCTGTGAATCGCAGCCCATCCACCCCGAAAGCCTCTCAGCCGCAGGACATTTCGCAACGAAGGTTAGGAACGAATGCCCACGCTTGAAGTACTGAATCAAGCAGTGGTCCCGCATGCATTGAATCCGGCCGATACCCTGCGGGTATAGAGGCGCCAGTTATCCGCTAGCTTCGCAGCACAGGGATTCCCAGCTCCGCCTTTCCTGAGGCTGTTTGAGCAGCCGTGGCAGTCGCACGGTCGAGGTTGGTGAGTTTCTTCACTGCCGCTTCGCGACTGGTTTTCAGGCCGGCAACTTCACCCAGCCAGCCGTTAAGTTCGGCTTCTTTGATGCGTTCGGTGAGGTTAGCGATGATCTCCACGACGCGTCCACGCTGCCGGGGGTCTACGCGAAGCATGGGGCATCTGATGCAGGCGTGTTCATGCTTGCACGGGGTTCCATAAGGTCTGCCGCAGGTGCCCAGTTCGAGTTTGCGTTCGTGGAAGTGTTGGCGGAACTCGACCCATTCTTTTTCGCTTGGTTCCCGGTATTCGGCTTCAGGCCGGATGCTTCGTCGTTTGTCGATGTAGGTCCTGTAGGCGCGGATCATCTCATCGGGAAAGACAGCGAGATAGTGCTGTGTTGTTTCCAGACTGGCATGGCCGAGTACTTTGGCGGCGATATGCACGGGCAGACCACCCGTCACCGCTTCGGTGGCGAACATTCTGCGGAAATCGTGCGGGACGAACCGCATTGGTTCACCAGCGGCGTTGGTGATTCCAGCGTGGGCCACTGCCAGATTCAGGAGCCGGTGGACCTGCTCAAGGTTTAGCACGCTATTGCGGGCTTGTTGGTTGCTGAACCGTTGGAAAAGGTGCGGTAGCGGCGGTCCGTCGAGTCGTTCGGACGGGTCATAGCGGCTCACGGCCGGAACTTTGCCTCCGTGGCGTTGGCGGAGCCGAGTGATGATGGCTGCCAGCACATTGGCCAGCTCGGGCCCGATAAGCAGTACGCGTTCCTGGTCGTTCTTGGACGGAACAATTTGGAGCAAAGGAACAACTTCGCCCGTGTCTGCAAGTTGGTACTGAACGACCGCGAGCTGGGTGAGTTCGAGGAGTTCCTCGAGTCGAATGCCGGTATGGCGCAGCGTCTCGACGACCGCCCAGCACCAGAACGCGTCATCTTCCGCCTGAGTGGCGTCACGCCTTTCCCCGGTGTCGAGCCGCTGCACCATCACTTTGGGCGACCCCATATGGCGAGCCGCGCGCTCTTTCGTGTACTGCGCCACGCGTTGATATGTCAGACCTGCGTGCTCGAACGTCTGCCCAACCCGGCTGCGCGACGCGCGATCCAATAGCTCGGACGTGCTGCAGCGCTGATCCTCGACCGCCTCGACGATTGCGTCCAGATGCGGCAGTCGCTCGCGGATCCGCTGATGCATGTCAGCGGTTACCTTCTGCTTTTCCTTGCCCAGACCGATTGTTTCGCCGCGCCGAATCGGACAGGGCACTGCCCATTGCGCCCAAGTCGGATCCTCCAATGCCCACTCCGCGATGTCGAGATAAAAACTGCGAACAGTCACCAGGTGGGTGATGTAGAACCGCCGCGGCTTGACAACGCCCTTTGAAACCACCACGCGGAGTCGCTGCTTCCAGGCTTCGGCCACCTCTGACGGCAGGTGAAGCGTGTCGATACCGGGATGATGCTTTTCGATGTCCACCCAGAACAGCCCCACCAACACAGTGACGACTGATCGAAACGATGAGAAGTCCATCGGCGGCCGCCTCTGATCGAGGTAGCGCACCAAGACATCACGCACCGGACGACAAGCAACGCGGTACGAATCCACAAGCTCGGCGGTGCTAGGTTGGCCGCGGCGTCGCAGTACCGCAGAGAATGATCTCGACTCGCTGAGCACACCCACCGACCTGAGGATGTCCCAGGCCTGCACTGATCCAGCCGGCAGCGGCTGACCCGCACGGCGATACTCATCGCGCATCTCAAGAAAATCAGTCGCACCCAGACCGTCGACCATGGTCCCGGTGTGTAGCACCATCCGCACGAGCGTCGTCATCGCGTCGTTGAGCCGCCCCGCGGATGCGCCCGCCTTTTGGGCGGCCTCATAGCAGCGGCTAAACCCTTCAGGGTCGATGACTTCGCGTACTCGGTCGTACAACATCGTTGGCTTGTAACTGTTGAAGAACATGTAGCCCGGTCTGATCGCGCGAATGTATAGCAATGCCCGCAATCCGCGAAGAAGTTCATCGCGACTTCTCTCTGGCCCGCGCCGATCACTGATGTCCGCTGCGACTAGTTGGTCTGCCCAGGCAAAGTCGTCACCGGCCGCAGCGACCCATCGTTCCTGCCATCCGTGACCGCCAAAGGTGGCGAGCCAGTTGAGGATACGCGCCGCGCCGCCGGTCCACATGGTGGCCGCCCCTCGGCGTGATGGCCAATTCGGCAGCGTGGGAAGCAGTTTGAGTATCTCAGCAGCATCGAGGTGGTCAACGAGCGACGGCGCGCGCTGCTGAACATCGCTAACTTCTGAAGATTGGGATGGGCGCGGCGTAGTTGCGGTGACCGCTAGGGTGACAGTCATTTCTCTCGGCCGAACAGAATCGACAGGGCGGCGTCGTCGTAACCAGCCGCGACCGGCGGAGACTGGCAACGATCGGTTTCCGCGCGTTGCGTGAGGAACTCCGCAACCCGACGTATGACCTGTTGTTGCTCTTCCACCATGTAGATATCGGCGGTGGTGGACAGGTGGGCGTGACCGAGAATCGCTTGGACGTCACGCATCGTCAACGTTTGATCGCGGCTCATGCGCAGCGCGGCCGTATGCCGCAGATCGTGCATTGACCAGTTGGTGCTCAGCTGCTGATTGGCCCTCCGGAATACCGCGCGCAGCGCTTCGTAATCGACCGGATGTCGTGTGAGTCCGCCGCCATGGTCACGACGCCGCAGCGTCCACCACACCGGGTCATTCGATTCCAGCGGCGTGGCCAGATCGGCCAGATACAGCCTCAACCACACGAAGGCGTCTGGGCTGGCCGGCAGCCACTGCACTGCACCTGACCCTTTGCGACGCACTTGTATCAACTGTTCACCCCAGTCGACATCCGCGATACGCAGACCAAGGATCTCACCAGATCGCGCGGCGCTACTGATGGTCAAACTCAGCAATGCCCGATCCCGATTCGACCGCAGCGCCGCAAACAGTTCCATCCAGCGCTCGTCCGATAGCGCCCGCGGCTGCTGCTTGGGCAGCCGAGGGTTATACGCCAAGCGCCCACCGGCCTGAAACGGTTGCAGTGGATTGTGGCCTGCGTTGGGACGCTCAGACGACCGGTTATCGATACGCACCGGGTTAAGAAGCGGCCCCTCGCCGGCATCAAGCCAGTACGCGTAAAAGTCGCGCAACACAGCATTGCAATGCCTGATGGTTCGTGCCCGATAGTTGTCATCCAGATATTGCTTACGGGTCAGTGGGTTGACCGTGCCCACAGTCGCCGCCGAGCGCGTCCGGGCATGCCGGCGCCACTTCGTCGTGGATTTGAGCCACAAAACGAAATCCTTCACCTCCGTCGAAGTCGCCCGGTCCCATTCCACTCCAACCGCTTTCAACCAGCGCCACCACCGCAAAAGGTCAAAAGCGTAGCTGCGGGTACTCAGCGGCGAACCGCCACGAGCGACGAACTCACGGAGGTAACGCTGAACGGGGTCGAGCTCAATGCCCTCATCGGTTAGGACGGTCCAAGGCACCGGACCATCCGCTGGCACTACCCGACCCCACCGCGGCACCACAATCGCGGATGGATCCCGCTCGATGTCTTCTTGCATAACACGACACCTACCGCAGGGGTGCGACAGCCTAGTTCCGCACCATCGGAGTGTCGCGTCTTAGTCCGGTCAACGGAGA